>JAEYZO010000581.1 GCA_023428035.1 Pseudomonadota bacterium
GCTCGAGGTCTCACCAGAGCTGCGCCCTCTCTCGACCGGCCGCGCCCGCGCGGCCGCGATGCGCGCCGTCGTCGAGCGCGGGTGGGTGCCCGCCCCCTGCAGGCCCGTGTGGATGCTCGACGAAGACCTGCGGTTCGAGCAGTTGTTGCCGTCGCTCAGCCTCGGGTTTCGCGCGGCGCGGAACCCGTCGTTGCTCCACCGGATCCCCGCGCTGCTTCGCGACAACCCCTGGGTCGACGTCTTGATCGGCGGCAACTCGGGCGCCGCGCCGGTGCCCGCGGTCGGGCTGTTGCGCCGACAGATCGAAGACCTGCGTGACGCGACCGGCACCGCTCCTTGGGAGGAGCCTTCGGCCGCCGTCGTCACCGCGTGGGAGGGGGACACCTACTACGAGTTCGCCGAGGCCTCGGCCCCACCGCGTCGACCCTGGCGCGTGGCGTGGTGGCGCGAGGACGGCATCTGGGACTGGTCCGAGGTCGCGTCGCGGCTCGCGCGGGGGGTACCCGTGACGAGGCCTGCTATGGCGGCGATCGAGCGAGGCCGGGCCAACCCCTGGGGGCCCTTCGCGGGAGACGCCGTCGCGGGTGGGAACACCCTGCTCGTGACGGACCGAGCGCTGCGACCCGAGTGGCTGCAGACCGTTCGATGGCGGGGCGTCAGCGGTCGCCGCGCCGACGCGGTGTGGTGCGCGCGCGCGTCCTACGAGGGCGTTCGGGTCGCCAGGGTGTCGATCCCTCTCTTGCACGACCGCCTCCCGCGGAGTTCGGGGACCGGCGACGACCTCGCGCGAGACGCGCTGAGCGACGCGCTCGGCGTCGGTGCGTACCGAACCGTGCGCGCTTTGGGGAGCCTGGAGCCCGCCGCGATCGCCGCCGCGGCGAACACGCGGGTGCGGCAGACGGTAGCCGCGCTGAAAGGTGCCCGAGAAGCGCTCGACGCGCCGGCGTTGGCCGAGCTCGCGGCGCTGTTGATGCCCGCGCTCCGCGAGGGCGAAGCGCGGCTGAGCGAGGTGAACATCGATGATGTCATCGTGGAGTGACCAGGAACGGGCCCCCGCGCCGCGTGACGGTGGCCTGAGACGTCGGCCTCGTGGACGCGGCGGGGTCCGTGGCGGAGATGCGCGCTCTGTCCCACCGTTCTCGACCGTGGACAGGGCGTGTTTACTCCGCCCGCGTACAGAGCGACGACGTGGCGGGGAGCGTGCGGTCGACCGGCCGATGAGGTCACAGTGGGCCGATCAGCCCTGTGAGCCGTACCCGCCGATCGCGAAGCCGGTCGCCGCGGTGATGGCCTCGGCGAGCGGCACCAGCGCCGCGTACTCGTCTCCGGCCCCGTCGCGCGCGAAGGGCACGCGCCAGAAGGTGAAGCCCGCGCGCCCCGAGCTCTCGTGCACGGAGGCCGGACGTTCGTAACCCTCGCGGAGGAGGGCGTCGCGGTGGTCGCGGCAGTAGGCGGTGTCGCAGGCGCGCAGGGCCGCGTACTTCGCGGGGAGCTTGCGGTCGATGAACACGGCGCGGTCGAGGTCGAGGAGGGTCTCTCCGTGCCAGGGGACGAAGAGCGCGCGGCCGCGGTCGGCGAGCACCATCCCGGGGCCGACGTTGTCGCGCTTCGCGGGGGCCTTGGGCTTCGCGTCGGCGGCGCGGGAGAGGACTTCGATGGGGAAGTCCGTGGGCGCGCTCCCGTCGAGGGGCGTGGAGCGCACGGTGCGCGCGTCGGGCTGGGCGACGACGCAGTTGCCGTCGACGACCGGGAGGGTGATGGCCGCCACGTCGACGCGGGCGGTCTCGCGGCCCGAGCGGTCGACGCGGGCGACGGTGGCGCGGCCTTCGTGCGGGAGCCAGCAGGAGATCGTGACGCCGTCGCGGTCTGGCCACGCGTCGAGCACCGAGAGGGTCGGCGCGTGGAGGTCGACCTGAAGGATCATCGGGTACCCCGCCGCGCGGAGGTCGTAGAGGCACAGGGGCGTCCCGACGCTGGTGTAGAGGAAGCGGGCGAAGACGCCGTCGCGCGCGCGGAAGGGCACGCACCGGTGGCCTCCTCGTTCGCCGAAGCGCACGGTGGCGTCGGGGGTGTCGCGTGGGTCGGCGAGGCTGAGCCGGTGCGCGCCCTTGGGAGAGATCACTCGGCCGCCCACGTACAGGTCGCCGTCGTCGAAGAGGAAGTCCGCGTGGCTCGGCGCCGGGAGGGGTTTGAGCGTCGCGGCGTCGAGGCGCTTGAGCTGATACGAGTACCGCCCGCGGGAGAGCACCGCGGGGGGCGCGCCCCCGTGCGACAGCGGGTAGATCGGCGCCGCGAAGAGGCCCGGGAGGTTCTTCACCTTCCCCTTCGGGTCGACGCGGGTGAGCGCCCACGCGTCGGCGAAGAGGACGTTTCCGTCGTCGAGGAAGACCTGCATGGCGCCCGACGGTACCGCGCCGCGAGAGGTCAGCGGACGTCGACCAGCACCTTCAGCACCCCCTTGCGGCCCGCGTGCTCCAACGCTCGCTCCGCGTCGTCGAGCGGGTAGCGCGCCGCGATCAACGGCCTCGGGTCGATCACCCCCCGCGCGAGCGCGTCGACCGCGCGGGCCATGTCTCCGCAGCGCGAGCCCACGACCCTCACCTCATCGACCACGATCTTCGCCGTGTCGATCGTCGGCGGTTCGGGCACCGTCGTCTTCAGCACCAGCGTCCCCCGCGGCGCGGTGAGCGCGAGCGCCCGGCGCAGCCCTCCCGCCGTGCCCGTGGCCTCCACCACCACCGACGCGCGCGAGAGACCCTCCGCGTCGCGCTCCAGCAGCACCGTCGCCCCCTTCGCCTCTGCGATCGCCAGCTTGTGCGCGTGGTGGCCCACCAGCGTCACGCGCTCCCCCACCGACAACAGCGCGAGCGCGATCAGCAACCCGAGCTTCCCGTCTCCGAGCACGACCACCGGGTCGTTCGCCCCTGTACGACCTCTCGCCTCGGCGAGCTCGTCGGTGACGTGAAGCGCCGCCGCGAGGGGCTCCGCGAAGACCGCCGCGTCGTCGCTCACCGCGTCGGGCAGGGCCACCAACCCGCGCGTCGGGAGCGTGAGCGCCTCGGCGATGGCGCCGTCTCTGCCCGCGATGCCGAGCACGGTGCGCGTCGCGCAGTGGTGCCCTCCACGGAGGCGGCAGTCGTCGCAGGCCCCGCAGCCGGCGTTGATGTCTCCGACCACGCGTCGCCCCACCCACGCGCGGTCGTCGCAGTCGGTGACGACGCCGACGAACTCGTGCCCGAGCACGCCGCGGTAGCCCATGTATCCGCGCACCAGACCGAGGTCGGTGTCGCACACGCCCGCGACGCGCACGGCGATCAGAGCTTCTCCCTCGCGGCGCGGGGGCGCGGGGAGGTCGGTCACGAGGCGAGGGGAGCCGTCGAGGAGGAGGGCGCGCATGGCCGCGCATCGTAGAGGCATGGAGCCCCCGGCGGCGGTCACGATCGAGCACTGGTGGGGCTGCGGCTACCCCGACGCGGCGGCGCGGCTCGCGTCGGAGATCGAGGGGGCGCTGGGGCTCTCGGTGCGGACGGTGCAGGTCGACGAGGAGCGCGCGTTCACGCTGCGCGTCGGCGGGGGCGTCGTGCTCACCCGCGCGGCGAGGGGACGTCTGCCGACGCCCGACGAGGCGCTCGACGCGGTCGCGGCCGCGGCGCGGCGGTAGACGAAGGGCGCCGGGGGCGGGGTATCTTCCCCGCCCCATGGCCGAAGCCCGCGCGCACAAGAACGTTCTGGGACTCCCGCTCGAAGACTGCTCGCACTCGCCGAAGACGGGGTACTTCCGCGACGGGTGCTGCCGCACCGACGACACCGACCACGGTCGTCACGTGGTGTGTACGCGGGTGACCGAGGAGTTCCTCGCGTTCAGCCAGCGGGCGGGCAACGACCTCTCCACCCCGAGGGCGGAGTTCCAGTTCCCGGGGTTGAAGCCGGGGGACTGCTGGTGCCTGTGCGCGGTGCGCTGGCGCGAGGCCCTCGAAGCGGGCGTCGCGGCG
>JAEYZO010000135.1 GCA_023428035.1 Pseudomonadota bacterium
GCCGTCGACCGCCTCGCCCGCGACCTGCTGGGCGAGCTCCGCGCGCACCACGCCGACGCTCCGAGCTCACGCGCCGCGTCGGCGCTCGACGCACTGGTGCGCAGCGAGCTCCCAGAGCTCCTGGACCTCGACGCGGTGCCAGACTTCGTGAAGCGCCCCGGGATGGTCGCCCTCGACCAGGTGAACCGCGTGCTGGGCTCCTACCGCGTGTGGTCCGCCGCGGTGACCGACGCGCTCGGCGGCGCGACCACCGCGCACGTCTACGACCTCGCCGCGGGCACCGGGGGCTTCGCCCGCTGGCTCGCGAAGCACCCCCCCGCGGGGACGTCTCTCACCCTCACCACCAGCGACCTCAACCCCGCCTACGTCGCCCTCGCCGAGCGCGCGATCCGCGCCGAGGGGCTCTCCGTGCGCGCCGAGGCGCGCGACCTGCTCGACCTCTCCGAGCCCCGCGAGCGCGGCGACGTCGACCTCTTCTTGTGCACCCAGGCCGTGCACCACCTCGGGCCGGGGATGGTCGTGCGCGCCCTCTACGAGGCCCTCGACGCGGCCCCGCGGGGAGTGCTCGTGGTCGACCTCTTCCGCAGCGCGGCGGGCGTCGCGTCGGCGCTCGCGGCGGTGCCCGTCGCCGTCCCGTGGTTCCCGCTCATCGCGCTCGACGGCGCGCAGTCGGCGCGGCGGGCGTACACCCCGTCGGAGCTCGCGCTCCTCGCCACCCTCGCCGGGGCGCGGGAGATCGACGCTCGCCCCTACGGCCCCGCGCACTGCCTCCTGCACGCGCGCGGGGCGTCGTAGGTCACACCGCGGGCGCGGGGGCCTCGGCGGGCTCCTTCTCCTTCGCCTTGAGCGACTGCAGCGCTTCGAGCTCGCGCGGAGAGAGCACCGCGTCGCCCTGGAGACGTCCCACCGCCGTGCGGATGAAGCGCGCCGGGCAGTCGTCTCCGAGCAGCGCCGCCATCACCTCGACGGGCCGCGCCGCAGCGCCGTTGATGAGCCGCGTGCGGAAGCGCAGCGCGAGGAGCGAGCCCGCGTAGCCCACGCGCGCGATCACCTCGTCGCCGTCTCCCACCGCCACGTCGGTGAGGTGCGCGCCCACGTCGACCCTCTTGCCGATGCCGTCGACCTTGCGCATCACGGCGAGGGGCCCCGAGCGCTTCGCCTCGACGCGGGAACGTACGACGTCAAGGTCGTGCATCCCGCTCTCGCGGAGCCAGGTCCACGGGACGGCGGCGACGTACTCGGTGACGTCGACGACCTTGGAGATGGCGGGGTCCTTCGGGCCGAGGCGCATCGCGCCCGTGAAGGTGAGGCCCTCGGGCGCGCCGGGCTGGAGCATCGCGGGGAGCGCCTCGGGGTCTACGTCGGCGGCGAGCTTCACGTCGACCCACTCGTCGAGGGCGGCGATGCCGAGCGCGAGGGCGGGGCCGAAGACCATCTCGGGCTTGGGGTGAAAGCCCTGGGAGTAGAACATCGGCACCTCGGCGCGGCGGAACACCCGCGGCACGAGCCGCACGAGGTCGAGGTGGCCCTCGAAGGCCGCGCGCCCGAGGCGCTTGAACGACAGCCGGTAGCGCCTCGGCTCGCCCTGGTTGAAGGCCGCGCGGGGACGTCTCTCCTCGGGCGTGACGACGGCGGGCTGCTCCTTGCGGGCGGGGCGAGAGCGGGCCGAGAGCTGGTCGAGGAAGACGAAGCGCTCCTCGCGCATGTGGGTGAGGTCACACGCGACGCCGCAGTCGTAGCAGACGAGCTTTCGCTGGTCGGCGCGGGCGTCTTCGAGGTTGGTGTGGTGGATGAACTGCCCCACGGCCTTGCCGCACGGGGGAGACAGCCGGCTCGCGAGGGCCTTGCGGTACTCCCTCGCGAGGAAGCCGTCTTCGAGCCCGACGTCGATGTGGTCCCAGGGGAGCCGCGCGTCGACGGGGATGGTGCCGAGGAGCGGGGCGAGGTCGACCTCGTGCTCGGCGAAGGCGGCGGTCCAGGCCTTCCAGTCGAGGCGGTCTTCCCACGAGTCGAAGCGCGCGCCGAGGCGGTAGGCGCGCTCGATGACGTCGGCGAGACGTCGGTCGCCTCGGGCGAGGGCGCCCTCGAGGGTCGAGCCCTGCGACTCGTGCATCTTGAGGTCGACCTTGGCCCTGCGCGCGCTCTCTCGGAGGAGCCCCTGCTTGCGGCGGATCTCGTCGAGGGTGTCCATCGCGCACCACTGAAAGGGCGTGTGCGGCTTGGGCACGTGCGTCGACACCGACACCGTGACCGTGGGAGGACGTCCCTTCTGCACCTTGCGCCCCACGTCGCGCGCCTTGCGGCCCGTGTCGACGATGCCCACCACGTCGTCGTCCTCCTCGGTGGGCAGGCCGATCATGAAGTAGAGCTTCATCTTCGACCACCCGCGCGAGAACACGCGCTCGGCGGTCTCCATGAGCTGCGCCTCGGTGACGTTCTTGTTCACCACGTCGCGCATCCGCTGGGTGCCCGCCTCGGGCGCGAAGGTGAGCCCCGTCGCGCGCACCTTCTGGATCTCGTCGAGGAGCTCTTCTCCGAGCCCGTAGGCGCGCAGGGACGACACCGAGAGCGAGACCTTCTCGCCCTCGAGCTTCTCCATCACGCGCTTCACGAGCGGCGCGATGCACGAGTAGTCCGCGGTCGAGAGCGAGGTGAGCGAGGCCTCGTCGTAGCCGCCGTCCTTCACGGCCTTCACGATGGTGTCGACCACGCTCTCGGGGGAGCGCTCGCGCACCGGGCGGTAGATCATCCCGGCCTGACAGAAGCGGCAGCCCTCGGTGCAGCCGCGCGCGATCTCGACGGAGATACGGTCGAACACCGTCTCGGTCGCCGCCACGGGCCCGTCGTGCGGGAAGGGGTGCGCGTCGAGGTCCTCGATGAACGCGCGACGCACGGGGAAGCGCGCCTCGGGGGCCGTGGGCCTCGTCACCACGACGCGGCCCGATGATGGATCGAGCGCAGTCTCGTAGAGCGAGGGGACGTACACCCCGTCGAGGGTCGCGAGCTGACGGAGTCGCTCGGCGCGGGGCATCCCGGCGTCGGTGAGGGCCTTCCAGGTGAGGGCGATCTGGGGGGTGACGGCCTCGCCGTCGCCGATGACGATGAGGTCGAAGAAGGGCGCGACGGGCTCGGGGTGCGTCGCGGTGGGGCCTCCCGCGATGACCAGCGGGTCGCGCTCGCCGCGCTCCGACGCGCGTAGAGGGACGCCCCCGAGGTCGAGCATCAGGAGCACGTTCGAGAAGGTGAGCTCGAACTGGAGCGAGAAGCCGACGACGTCGAAGTCACGGAGCGGGCGAGCGCTCTCGAGGGTGACCAGCGGGAGCGAGCGCTCGCGCAGGGCGGCCTCCATGTCGGACCAGGGGGCGTAGGCGCGCTCGGCGGCGAGCCTGGGGTGGGCGTTCAGGATCCCGTAGAGGATCTTGAAGCCCAGGTGGCTCATCCCGATGTCGTAGAGGTCGGGGAAGGCCAGCGCGACGCGAGCGATGGAAGGGTCCCAGGGCTTCGTGACCGCGCCGTGCTCGCCGCCGAGGTAGCGCACGGGCTTGGTGATGGAGTGGATGAACGACGCGTAGGGGTGCTCGGCCGGCTGCATGGCGGGCCGGAGGGGTACCACGGAGGAGAGGCGGCGTCTGAAGGGGGGCCCTACGGCGTGTCGAGGGGGGGTGGTCGAGAGTGTTGACCCGTACAGACGCTTCGCTGATTCTCGCGCCCAGGCAAACGGTGGGAATGATGGCTGGGCGAGTGGCTCTAGGGAACGCCGCGAGGGTCTGCGCGCTCGCGGCGTGTGGCGTGGCCGCTGCGGCGGGTTGCAAGCAAGACGCTGCGCCCTCGCGGCCGACGGCGGCGGGCCAGGCACCTGCGGCGCAGACGGCCCGCAGAGCGCCGCAGTCGCGCAGCCCTCAGGCGCCCCCGGGTCGCGGCGCGCAGGTCATCGTAGACATCTCGCAGTCGCTCGCCGGGTTCACCTCTGCGCGCGTCGAGAGCCGTCGCGGGCGTGGTCGCGCGCGGTGGCGAGAGGGCGGCAGCAACCGGATGTCAGCGCTGCACCAGCACATCATCGAGAGGTCGCTCGCGGAGCTGAACGCGAACGCGCCGTTTCAGCGGTGCCTGCTCGACGCTACGCTGCACTGCGAGGGGCCGACGGCGAGCGCGGCGATGTTCGACAGCCCGGCGACGTACCGCGGCGCCGACGCGGCGCTCGATCTGGTGCTGCGCCGGCCCGCCGCGCAGGCGAGGAGAGACACGCAGACGGCGGACCCCCTCGCGAGCTTCGCGATCACCGTGCTGCTGACCGACGGGTTCCAGTCGACGGTGTCGCCGAGCACAGGCGGCGCGACGGACGTGAGCTGCGCGGGCGGCGCCGACCCCGCGTGCCTCGGTTCGCTCCTGGCAGCGCGCGCGCGGGAGGGCTACGGCGTCTGGGTCGGGCGGATCTACATGCCCTTCGCTGGGACGTACTTCCCCGAGCGGCCTATCGATGAGCTCTGGCCACGCGTCGAGGCGCACGTCCAGGAGCTCAACACCAACCACCCCGAATGGACCGGCGTCTCCTTCGCTGCTCAACGCGGTCGTCACGCGTCGCCGTCGGGGGCTTTCCGTTGGGAGGGCGCTCGACCGCTCCTCATCTTCGTCCTCACGCGTGACATCGCCCTCGGTCGAAACTTCGTCGCCAAGGTGACCGAGCACCTCCCCACCGAGCCCGCGATCTTCGCGCGCAGACCCGACGTCGACGTCGCCTTCGCCGAGCTCGCCCCCTTCGCTGGGGCCTCAGCGCGAGTCGTCGAGTCGTCGATCCAACGCGCGGGCGCCGACCCGGCCGCCCGCTCGGTCCGTATGCGCCCGGCGACTCGAAGCGCCCGCGGCGTCGAGGTCGCGATCGAGTGCCCGATCGAAGGCGTGGCGAGCTTCCCGGTGCAGGCCGCGCTGACTCGTCCGCCGCTCGTCCCGCGGTGGGTCGACGTGGTCCCGAGCTGGAGGCCCCTGCCCCCGACGCGCCCCGACCCCACCCCCGCCGCGGCGTGGGTGCGCCCGACGATGCAGCCCAACTCGTTGAACCTCAACGTAGGCGTCGACTGCCGCCGCGTCCCTCAGGGGCAGCACCAGTTCAGCCTGGGGATCCACGTCGACTGGCGGCGAAACGCGCAATTCAATGAGCAGTGGTTCATCCGCGACAGCGTCGAGACCTCCGTCGAGGCTCCCGAGCGGGCCTACCGCCTGCGCGAGATCGTGACGCCGCCGCTCGTCGCTGCCACCACCCGCAGCGGTTGGCTCGATCAGCTCCACATCACCTTGACTCGCCGGTGAGGGTTCACACCTCGAGCTCGATCGACTCGATGAAGCGCCTGCGCTCCTCGAGCGCGCCCTCGTCGAGGATGCACTCCGCGTCGGTCAGGCGCGTCTCGCGCGTGACGCCGTCGTAGGTGACGCGCATCGAGAACCGACCGTTGCGCGCGAAGTCGAGGAGGACCTCGATGTCGTCGTCGTGGCGCAGGGGGCGATCGAAGGTCAGTCGATAGGTGCCGATGGGCGTGCGCACCGCCCCCTCGAAGACCTCGATGGGGAGCGTGCGACCCCCGTCGGGGAGCTCCCGGCCCTCGACGTTGAGCCCGAAGAGCTTTCGGATCGTCACGGGGGTGGGGGTGCCCGCGGGGATGCCCTCGAACACCTCGACCGCGGCCTCGCTCGGAGACAGCCGGCTGGTGAAGGAGATGGTCTCGGGGATCGCGCCTCGCACCAGCGCCGCGTCACCTCCGAGCCCGCTCGTGAAGGTCGTCCCCGCGATGGCCGCGCCCGAGGCCACGATGGTCGCGGGGTGCAGGTGGCTGTACGGGTCAGGCTCGAGGGTGACGCGGGACTTTCCGAAGCGGTCGACGAGACGTCGTTGCATCGCGACGAGGAGCGATGACTGCCCGGTCATCCTCACGACGTTGACGTCGGCGTCGCTCCAGCCGCCCTTGCGGAGCGCGCGGTTGAGGGTCTCGACGGCGCGGTCGAGCACGGGGCGGATCCAGTCCGACAGCTCCCCGAGGGTCACGTCGACCGCCGCGCGGGGAAGGTCCGGCGACTCGGGGAGCGAGACGCGCTTGACGTGGTCCTGCCAGTCGGGGTCGCGAGCTGCGCCGGGGGTGTTGAGCGCGCGCTTGAGGTACTCCGCCTGCGCGACGACCTCGTCGCGCGCCTGCGCCCTGAGCGCCTCCTCGTCGAGGTCGTCGCCGACCGCGTCTGCGAAGCGCTCCATCAGCCCGGTGACGATGCGATGGTCGATCTCCAGCCCGCCGCACGAGGCGCCCTCCGAGGCCACGACGCGGGTCAGGAGCTTGCCTTGCTCGTCGCGCGTGGCCTCCATGAGCACGACGTCGAGGGTGCCCCCGCCGAAGTCGAAGACCACCGACCGCTGGGAGTCGCGCGAGGGGTACGCGCGCTCATAGGCCCACGCCGCGGCGTCGGGCTCAGTGAGGATCCCGAGGAGGTTCAAGCCCGCGAGCTGCGCGGCCTGCTGCGTCGCCGTGCGCTGGAGGTTCCTGAACTTCTGGGGGTGGGTCACCACGACCTGCTGCATCGCCGGTAGGTTCTGCTGCTCGACCCGCCGGCGGAGCGCGCGGAGGATCAGCGCGGAGACGTCCGTCGCGGTGAGCTCCGCGTCACCGACCACCCACGGGGGCCCGCCGTCTTCGCCCGAGGGGGTTCGACCGATGTGGTTCTTCGCGCCGCGGATCAGGTGGACGCCGGCGGGCGGGTCCGCCCGTCGCCCGACCAGCCGCGCGTACTCCGCGCGCGCCTTCGCGCCGATGACGGCGCGCACGCCTCGGGGGCCGGGCGCGAGCAGCACCAGCGACGGGAACGCGCCCCCGTCGTCGAACTGCACGGGGCGCGGTTCGTCCTTGTCGCTCTGGGCGAGTCGAGAGACGGCGCAGTACGTCGTGCCGAGGTCGATGCCGTAGATCACCATCGAGCACGGTCTAACGCGATTCGAGCGAGGATTTCCAGCGGCCGAGGCGCGCTCGGGGCTCAGGGCCCGACGCTCCGCCCCAGGGATCGGGTCAGGCGAGGGTGACGAATTCGTCGCCCTGCAGGGAGCGGGTCATCAGCTCGTCGACGGTGAGGGTGCCGGCGTTGTCGTCCATGTCACGCAGCTCGAAGAAGCCCACGCCGTCGCGCATGCTCAGGCCGGGCTTCTGGTCGGGCTTGAGGCGCACCACGCGGACGTTGCCGGCCTCGTCGCGTCGAGCGGCGACGAAGGTGTGGTTGGCGAGGGGGCGGTTGTCACGGTCGAAGGCCGTCCACACGAGCTGGCCTTCACCGTCGACGGAGAGGTCAGCGACCTGCTGGCCGACGCCGCGGTTCCCCAGGCAGGGGCAGAGGAGCGTGCCGGGGGGTAGCACGCAGAGCGATGCGTCGGACTTGGGGTCGGCGTGTCGGCACCGCGGCCACCACGAGGCGTTCATCGCAGGTCTCCAGGCTCGATGGTCTTCAATTCCTGGGAGAGGACCTCTTCGAGGAAGACCTCATAGGGCGAGAAGAGGAACCAGCGCAGCGTCGAGCCGTTAGGCCACTCAAGGGCAGCGACGTGGTCAGGGTGCGCGATGCGGGCGCTCACCTGGAGGAGCGTCGCCTTCATGCCCTCGTCGCGCGACGCCTTGCCGCGATCGATGTTGCCCGGGGAGAACATCCCGGGGCTCGGGGGGATGGGGTCCTTGACCAGCAGCCGCTCGCTGCCAGGGCGCAGGCCGTCTTCCGGGAAGACGTACGCGTTCCAATCGTCCAGAACAGGAGGTGTGCTCATGGGTGGTCTCCGATCAAGCGATGGGGGGTCAGTTCGAGTCCAGCGGCGGCGGGCCGTCGTCGAGGGGGGGCGGGCCGTCGTCGGGGAGCGGCGGCGGCAGATCGGCGAGGACGACCGCGAACTCCGGCACCTCGACCACGCTCTTCCATTGCCGGCCGAAGTCTCTGCACCACACCTTGCACCCCCCGGGGTCAGCGCTCCGACGCACGGCGGAGAGGGCGTCATCGAGGCTGAGGTCGCGCCCTAGGGCTTGGGCGCCCAGGGCCACGGCCCAGTTCGCGGCAGGGCGGAGCTTATCCCACAGCTCGGAGACAGCCTTGACCTGTTGCCAGGTCGGCATCGACTTTCGCCAGACCTTCCACTCCGCGGCGTCGGGCTGGCCCTTGAGCGCGCTCAGGAGGGCCGCAGTGGTCAGCGGGCCCTTCTGCTCTCGGCTCGGTGAACTCAGATGCCACGGTTCCTCCTGCATAGGCGGAGGG
>JAEYZO010000221.1 GCA_023428035.1 Pseudomonadota bacterium
GGGCTTCTGCGCGGCCTCGGTGGGCGCCGGCGGCGGGAACACCCGCGCCGTGGGGAGCGTGGGCGGCAGCGAGGTGGGGGCCACCTGGGTCGGGGCCTCGTCGGCGTGGGAGCGCGGCGCGACGGAGTTCTGCCCCGCCGGGGGCGTGGTGAGCGCGTGGGCCGACGGGGGCACCGAGGGGGGCACCGAGGGGCGCTCCTCGCCGGGCAGGAGCGAGCCGCGGAAGATCGGGATGTCGCGGGTGGTGGCGCGGCGCCGCGCGTGCTCGTCGCTGATCTTCGCGGCGGCGGCCGTCTTCACGTACTCAGCGACGGCGCGGTAGGAGGCGATCTTGTTGTTGGGGGCCGCGGCCTCGAGGGCGTCGGCGAAGGCGGCGGCGGTGGGGTAGCGGGCCTCGGGGTCGCGCGAGAGGGCGCGGGCGAGCACCTCGTCGAGGGCGACGGGGAGCTTGGGGTCGACGTCGCGCAGGCGGGTGACGGGCTTGTGCAGGAGGTTCTGCAGCACCTCGCCGTCGGTCTTGCCCGGGAAGAGACGTCGGCCCGAGAGGCACTCCCAGAGCACCGTCGCCATGGAGAACAGGTCGGCCCTGCGGTCGAAGGGCAGCCCGTCGGGCTGCTCGGGGGCCATGTACGAGAGCTTGCCCTTCACGATGCCGTCGCGGGTGTTGCTGATCCGCTCCTCGGCGCGGGCGATGCCGAAGTCGGTGAGGCGAGAGATGCCGTCGGAGCCGACGAGGATGTTGTGCGGGGAGACGTCTCTGTGGACGATGAGGAGCGGCGTGCCGAGGTCGTCGGTGAGCTCGTGGGCGCAGTGCAGGCCCGCGAGCACGTCGAGGGCGACGCGCAGGCTCACCTCGAGCGGGATGCGGTCTTCGCTGGCGCGGGCGGACTTGTAGATCCCGAGGAGCTGGTCGCCCTCGATGTACTCCGAGACGATGAACGTCCCGTGCTCGGTGTGCTCCAGGTCGAGGGTGCCCACCACGTTCGGGTGGTGGATGCGCGCCGCGAGGCGGCCCTCGTCGAGGAACATCTGCACGAACTGCTCGTCCTTGAGCAGGTGGGGGTGCAGGACCTTGATGGCCACGAGGCGCTGAAAGCCCGCGGCGGCGAGGGCGCGGCCGAGGTAGACCGTGGCCATCCCCCCGGTGCCGAGCTCCGAGACCACCTCGTAGCGGCCGAGGCGAGCGCCGGGCGGCAGCGACGTGAGCGGCGGCATGGGCGGCGCGGCGTTGGGCATCGGGATCGAGACGGGCAGCGGCGGAGGCACGGCGATGGTCGGGGACCATACCAACCGTCGGCCCCGCGTTGAAGCCCCCCGTCTGCCTCGGGGTGGCCGCGGCCATCAACGCGCGATGGCGGATCGATGGGCAGTCGTGGCAGTCTCGCCGACGATGAGCGACGAGCCCGCGCGCCCCGACGACGGTGTCGTGCCGCCCGCCCGACAGAGCTCCGAGGCCCTCGACAACCTCTGGCACGGCGTCGAGGCGGTGGTGAAGGGGTCGTTCCTCTTCCGCTCCCTCGACGACGCCTCGCGGCGCGAGCTGGTCGACCGCGGGGTGGTGATGCTCTTCCCCGCGGGCCGGGTGATCCTCGAAGAGGGCGCCGAGGGCGCGGAGTTCTACCTCATGGACCGCGGGGTCGTTGAGGTCACCACCCGCGGCCCCGACGGCGGGTCGATCGTGCTCTCGACCCTGCAGCGCGGGGCCTTCTTCGGCGAGGTGGCGCTGCTCCAGGGCACGCCGCGCACGGCCACGGTCACCGCGCTCACCGAGGTGATCGCGGTGCGCTTCGACCGCGCCGACATCGACGAGGTGCTCGACCGCGACGTCTCGGCGCGGCGGCTCCTGCAGGCGATGATCGCGGGCCGCGCGCGCGACACCGCCGAGAAGGTCTCCCGCGCCCTCTCGTCGGCGCCGCCTTCCGCCCCGGGCGACCCGGAGACCTGAGCGCCGTGTCGCTGGCGGTGACGCTCCACCCCTTCGACGAGGCCGAGTACCTCGGGTGGTGGGTCCCCGTCGCGCTGGGGCGGCTCCCCCTGGAGCACGTGATCGACGACGTCTCCGCCGAGCACGGGCTCGTCGCGGTGGTGCGCGAGTACGGCGCGCAGCTCCCCGCGGCCCTCGCCGCCCTCCGCGCGGGCGACGGTGTGCCCTGGAGCGCGACGGTGAACCTCGGCTGGGCCCTGGTGAACGCCTGGCGCCACCCCTCGTGGTTCCTCGGCGACCTCGGCCTCTCGTACTGGCGCGCCGCGGGGGAGTGCCCCTTCCGCCCCTACACCCGCTCGATGTCCGTGCTCGCCGCCCGCGCTCGCGGCGTGGGGGCCGCTTCGTGCGAGGTGCGCGAGGGCTTCGCGGGCCCCCACTCCGCGGGCTCCTACGTCACCCCCGGCGACGTGTACCTCCTCATCCGAGACATCGAGAAGCGCCCGCAGCTCTTCGCCGAGCGGTTGCAGGCCGCGGGCTACGACGCCCGCGAGGCCCTATGCGTCGCGCTCGAGGCCGCTCACTACGCCCGCGAGCGTCACCTCGGGCTGATCGAGGCTACGCACCTCGTCGACCCCGCGTCGCGCACCGCGCGCTACCCCCTGGACCACCTGCGCGGCGGCTGGCGCGGGGGGCTCAACCGCGAGGTGGTGTCGCGCGTCGACGAGGCCTTCGCGCGCGAGGGCGTGTAGGCTCCCTCGCATGGGCGCCGCGGCCGAAGCACTCCCCGATTTCGACGCGCTCTACCGCGAGATCATCGCGCTGCCCCAGGGGGTGACTGGCGAGATCCTCGACCCCGGCGCGCTGCGCACGATGTCGCGCCCTGGCCGCCCGCACCGGTACACCGCGCGCCGCCTCGGCGACGCGCTCTCGGGCTTCGACCGCAACCTCGGGGGCACCGGCTGGTGGATCGACGTCGAGGCCGAGGTGCGCTTCGGCCCGAGGCTCCTGGTCCCTGACCTCGCGGGGTGGCGCGTCGAGAGGGCACCGACCTTCCCTGACGAGAGCCCGATCACGCTCTGCCCCGACTGGGCCTGCGAGGTGCTCTCGCCCAGGACGGCGCGAGTCGACCGGGTGAAGAAGCTCCCGCGCTACATCGCCGAGGGCGTGGCGCACGTGTGGCTCGTCGACCCTGACCAGCGCTTCGTCGAGGTCTTCGCCGCGGTCGACGGCAGGCCCGTGCTGATCGCCTCGGCGGACACCGACGCGAAGGCCGCGCTCCCTCCCTTCGAGGGCGAGTTCGAGCTCGCGCCGTGGTGGCTCCCCGTAGAGGGTGAGGGCTCAGCGCGGGCGGAAGACGAGTGACACGGAGTTGATGCAGTAGCGCAGGCCCGTGGGCTGAGGGCCGTCGTCGAAGACGTGCCCGAGGTGCCCGCCGCAGCGCGCGCAGTGCACCTCGGTGCGGGTCATCCCGAGGGAGTCGTCACGGGTCTCGGCCACGCGGCCGCTCTCGATGGGGCGCGTGTAGCTCGGCCAGCCCGTGCCCGAGTCGAACTTGTCCTCCGAGCGGAACAGCGGGTTGCCGCAGGCCGAGCAGAGGTAGGCGCCGCGGGCGTGGTTGTTCCAGTAGGTGCCGGTGAAGGCCCGCTCGGTGCCCTGCTCTCGCATCACGTGGAACTGCTCGGGCGTCATGCGCTGGCGCCACTGCGCGTCGGTGAGCGTGAGCCGGTCGGTGACCGGGGGCGTGGCGCCTCCGTCGGGGGGCACCGCGGGGGCGTGTCGGGGTGCGCGCTGGGTCTGCGCCGCGGCGCGGTCGCACGCAGAGACGACGAGGGCGCCGAAGAGGCCCTGGAAGAGTGTGCGTCGGTTCATGGGGTCCACCTCCGCGACGTTGAAGTCACGGGGGTAGATGTCGCCCGAGGCGCGAGAGGGTTACGGAGAATCTTAGAACGACAGCGTGAGCCCGGCGCCGCGGGGCGAGAGCGCGACGCCCCAGGAGGGCGGCCGCTCGAAGCGGTCGAGGGAGCCCGCGTTGCCGAGGAGCACCGCGCCTACCACGGTGGTGA
This sequence comes from Pseudomonadota bacterium, assembly GCA_023428035.1. Taxonomy (GTDB): domain Bacteria; phylum Myxococcota_A; class Polyangia; order Polyangiales; genus JAEYZO01. The sequence goes on from JAEYZO010000221.1 coordinate 3,988, forward strand.
CGAGCCCCGCGCCGGCGACGACGCCCGACACCAGCGTCGCGTTTTGAGAGGCGTACGCGGCGCTCTCGGCGTCGTTGCGCGCCTCGATGATGGCTCCGGTGTCGCCGCAGGTCCCGTCCCGACAAGCGTCCACGCGCGCCAGGGACGCGTCGAAGGCGTCGAGGTCGCTGGCGTACTGCGGCGCGAACACGGCGAGGCCGACGCCCCCGGCGACGAGCAGGCCCAACCCCACGCCTCCCACGATGAAGGCCACCCGGCGGCGCGCGCGCACCTGCGAGAGCGCCTCCTCGCGGAAGGCGGGCGACGGGTCCATCCACACCGAGACGGGGGTGGTGGCGCCCGCGGTGAGGGTCACGTCGCGCTCGTGAGGGAGGTAGCGGTCGACCTCCACGCGGAGCCGGTGAGGCCCCGGCGGGATCGCGTCTCGCCCGTCGATCGAGACGCGCCGTCCGTCGACGAAGGCCACCGCGCCGGGCTGAGACGCGTTCACCCGCAGGCGCGCGGCCTGAGCCTCGGGGATGGGCTCCCTCCACGCGAGCGCGGCCTCGACCACCGCGCCCTGCCCGTGCACCTCGACCTCGGTCTCATAAGGGACGTACCCGTCGCGCTCGACGCGCACGCGGTGACGTCCCTCGGGCACGCGGAGGGCCTCTCGCGCGGGGGTGACCGCGAGCGCTCGGCCGTCGACCAGCACCCGCGCGCCGGGCACCGCGCACTCCACGCGCAGCGACGAGCGCACGGGCTCCAGCGCGTCTCTCAGCTCCACGGTCGCGCCGCCCACCACGGGGAGCTCTCGCTCCAGCGGCTCGAAGCCCGGCGCGCGCAGCACCACCCGCCGCGTGCCGGCTGACACCGGGAGTCCGTCGCGGGCTCGCTCGACGGGTCTCTCGACGCCGTCGACGCGCACCGTGAGCCCGGGGGCCTCGGTGAGCACCCGGAGCGCGCCGATGCGCGAGGGGAGACGCTGGAGCGCGGCGTCGACCTCGGAGCGGTGCCGCGCGACGGCCTCGGGCGAGGCCTGCGTCTGGAACGCCCGCAGCGCGTCGAGGGCCTCGACGTAGTGCCCGAGCGACTCGTGCGCGACGGCGATGTTGTAGAGCAGAGACGGCCGTCGGAGCAGCTCCATCGATCGCTGGAACTCCACCAGCGCGCCGGCGTGGTCGCCGTCGGTGAAGAGCGCGACGCCGCGCTCGAAGTGGGCGCGGCCCTCGGTCTCGGCGTTCGGCGCGGGCTGCGCGAGGGCCGTGGGGGAGAGGGCGCTGAGCGCGAGGGCCAGGGCGAGGCGCTTCACGGCGGGGGGACCTCGTGGTCGATGCGTCGGCGCGGCGTGGGAGAAGGCTCGGGCGAGCGCGGGTGGGAGGGCTGTACGCGCGGTCGCGGCGCGGGCTCGACGCGAGGTCGCTCGCGGGCGACGAGGGACTGCGAGACGCGCGCGTCGGAGTCGGCGCGGAGCACGTCGGTCCAGGGCTCGTAGCCCTCGGCCTCGATGCGCAGGGAGTAGGCGCGGTGGTCGCGCGGTCGGCGCACCGAGGCGTGGCCCACGCCCAGAGACTCTCCGTCGAGGACGATGCGCGCCTCGCTGGGGCGAGCGTCGATGGTGAACACCACCTCCGAGGGCGCGGGCGGTGGCGTCGCGGGAGGAGCGCTCACCGCGGCGGCGACCGTGGGCGGAGCGCGCTCCGGCGCGCGGGAGGAGAGCGAGAC
>JAEYZO010000646.1 GCA_023428035.1 Pseudomonadota bacterium
AACCTCAACTTCCGCGTGCCCCCGGGCGCGTCGCTCTATGTGGCGGGCCAGTCGATCCGCGTCTGGGGGGGGGTGGGCATCGCGGCGATCCCCGTCGCCGCGGCGATCCCCGTCGACGCGGCGGACCCCGTGCGTCGGGAGCGGTACACGGTGAGCGTCCGCACCGCGAGGGGGGAGCGCATCGAGGGCAGCTACGAGCTGCGACTCCGTCGCGCCGACCTCCGCGTGACCGCGCCGGGATCGCTGTCGCTCGCGCGCCAGTCGATGGTGACGGTGCGCGGGCGGGCGCCGGGAGCGACGCGGGTTCGGGTCGGCTCCGTCGCTGCGGCGGTGCGTGACGGGGTGTTCGAGGCCGAGGTCGCGGCCCCCGAGGCGGTGAACCAGGTCGAGGTGGTCGCGTGGGCGCCGGGCTTCGCGCCAGCGTCGACGCGGCTCACGGTCTACCGAGGGGTGACCCCTGAGGCCTACCTCGCGAGCGGGGGAGGCGACCGCGGGGTGCTCGCCATCGCGACCACGCCGCCGCCCGCGGCGAGGACGCGCTTTCGGGGCCAGGTGCTCGTGCCCACGACGCCTGGGATCGAGGTGCCGACCGCGCAGGTGCTCGTGCAGGACCGCCGCTGCCCCGAGGGGCGCTGCGTGGTCTTCGTGGAGCTCCCCGCCGGCGTGGCGCTGCGTGAGCGCGAGGCCGTCGACGTGGTGGGCGAGACCCACGGCGCGAGGGGATACCTCACGCCGGCGGGCGAGCGTCGCTCCGCCGCGGTGGTGCGCGCGCTCCTCGTGAACGGTCGACCGTGAGACTCAGCGCGCTCGCGGCGCTCGCGGGGGTGTGCCTCGCCGCGGGGGCGGTCCGCGCGTGGCCCGAGGCGCGCTGCGTGGAGAGCTCGACCCTCGCCGGTCGCGTCCCGAACGAGGGCCCCGATGGCTTCGAGGAGGTGGAGCTGCCCGGAACCGCGAGCACGGGCCTCGTAGCGCTCCCGACCGGCGGCTTCGCCCTGGGGATCTCGGGTCCGTCAGGGGTCGCCTTCCTCGACGCGCGCGGCGAGCCCGTGGGCGTCGCGCGGACCAGCTCGATCGTCGATCGCCCGCTGCTGGTCTCCGACGAAGGGAGGGTCTTCGCGGCCTCCGCCACGCAGCTGTGCGTCGTCGCCCGCGACGCGACGGCGCGGGGGTGCGCCCGCGTGATCTTCGGCTCGACCCACCGCCCCGCGCGGCTCCCGGGCTCCGGGGTCGCGACGCTCTTCGACAGCCAGCACGTCGAGCCCACGGTGACGCTCTTCGACGCCGAGGGGTCTCCCCGCGGCGCGGTGAGCGTCCCCCGGGAGAGGGACGCGCGCGTGAGCGCCCTGGTCGTGACGCGCGGCGGCGAGGCGGTGTTCGCCATGGGGGCTCTCCTCGTGTTCGTCGCGCCGGACCTCTCCGTGCGCCGGGTCTACGCCGACGGCGACGTGCGCGCGCTCGCGGCGTCGCGAGACGGTCTGGCCTACGCGACCGACGACGCCCTCGTCGTCGCTGACGCTCGCGGTCGGAGCCTGCACCGGGTCGAGGTCGCGACCTCGCCGAACGCCATCGTCGCGCTCGACCAGGGGCGGATCGCGACGCTCACCCGCGCGGCCTCGGTGCAGGTGACGGTCTTCTCCTCACGGCTCGACCGCCTCGGCTCCATCGCCGTGCCCGGCCGCGACGCGGTCGACGTGCGCGGCGGCGACGACGGCGCGCTGCTCGTGACGAGCGACGAGGGCGTCATCGCGCGCCTCGACCCCGACGGGACCACCCGCTGGCGGGTCGAGGTCCCTCACGGCCGTCTCCGACCGCCCGCGCTCGCGCTCCGCGGCGGGGGCTTGATCGTGGCGACGACGGGGCCGAGGCTCCTGCGCCTGCGGCGCCGCGGCCCTCACGGCGATGCGCACTGACGACCTCGACTACGAGCTCCCCGAGGACCTCATCGCGACCGAGCCTCCGGCGGAGCGGGACGGCGCGCGGCTCATGGTGCTCCGGCGCGGCGACGGCTCGATCGAGCACCGCGCGGTGCGCGACCTCCCCGCGCTGCTCCCCGAGGGCGCGCTCCTCGTAGTGAACGACACCCGGGTCATCCCCGCGCGGCTCCGCGGCGCCAAGCCCAGCGGCGGAAAGGTCGAGGTGCTCCTCGTGCGCGCCCTCGACGCCGACGCCCGCCGTTGGACGGCCCTCGCCCGCGCGTCGAAGCCGCTCCGCCCGGGCGCCGTCGTCGATGTCGCCCCGGGCCTCTCGCTCCTCATTGGCGAGCGCGACGAGCGAGGGGCGATCGAGGTGGAGCTCCGCGGCGAAGACCCCTGGGCGCTCATCGACGCGCACGGCGAGGTACCCCTGCCGCCGTACATGCGCCGACGCCCGAACGACGCCGACCGCGCGCGCTATCAGACGGTCTTCGCCGACCGACCCGGGGCCGTCGCCGCCCCCACCGCGGGGCTGCACCTCTCCGAGCGGCTCCTCGGCGAGCTCGACGCGAGGGGCTTCGAGCGCGCGCGGGTGACCCTTCACGTCGGCCCGGGCACCTTCGCGCCGGTGACCGTCGACGACCTCGACGCGCACCCGATGCACGCCGAGTGGTACGAGGTGCCCGCCGCCGCGCGCGACGCCGTGGCCGCGGCGAAGCGTGAGGGTCGACCCGTCGTCGCGGTGGGCACCACGAGCGTGCGGGCGCTGGAGTCATGGGCGGCCACGGGCGAAGCCCTCGGCGACACGCGGCTGCTCATCCAGCCGGGGCACCGCTTCGCCGTGGTCGACGCGCTGCTCACGAACCTCCACCTTCCGCGCTCGACGCTGCTCGCGCTGGTGATGGCCCTGGCGGGCGTCGAGCTGACGCGCCGGGCCTACGCCGAGGCCGTCGCCGAGCGCTACCGCTTCTTCTCCTACGGCGACGCCACCCTGGTGCTGTAAGAGCCCCGGTCATGGACGCGATGACCACCCCGGGCTTCGGACTCTCGGTGAAGGCCACCGACGGCAAGGCCCGACGCGCCGTGCTCACCACCCCTCGCGGCGAGGTCGAGACGCCCTCGTTCATGCCCGTGGGCACCATAGGCACGGTGAAGGCCCTCACGATGGAGGAGGTGCTCTCCACCGGCGCGGGGATCGTGCTCGGCAACACCTACCACCTGTGGCTGCGACCCGGCGCCGAGGTGGTGCGCGAGCTCGGGGGGCTGCACGGGTTCTCGCGGTGGCCGCGGGCGATGCTCACCGACTCCGGGGGATTCCAGGCCTTCTCGCTCGCGAAGCTCCGGCAGATCGACGACGAG
>JAEYZO010000661.1 GCA_023428035.1 Pseudomonadota bacterium
CTGCGAGCGCGTGGGGGAGAGTTCTCGACGCGCGGCCCGCGACCGTCGGCTGGAGGAGCGAGCGGCCCGGCGCGCGAGGGACGCCGCGCTCACGCAAGGCGCGGGCATCCGACGCCTGCGCCGCGAGGCCGCCGCGACACCCCCGGAGGAGCTCACCGCGGCGCCGTTGGAGGGCGGTCGTCGCTGCTACGTGTGCAAGCGCCCCTTCCGCGAGCGCGACGCCTTCTACGACAGCCTCTGCCCGCCCTGCGCCGCCCTCAACCGCGACCGCCGCGCGCAGAGCGCCGACCTCTCGGGACGCGTCGCGCTGGTGACCGGGGCGCGGGTGAAGATCGGCTTCCGCGTGGCGCTGAAGCTCCTGCGGGCGGGCGCGCGGGTGATCGCGACGACGCGCTTCGCCAACGACGCCTGGCGCCGCTTCGCCGCCGAGCCTGACTTCGACGCGTGGCGCGGCCGCTTGGAGCTGCACCCCCTCGACCTGCGCTTCCTCCTCGACGCCGAGCGCTTCGCGTCGTCGCTGTCGTCGCGCCTCGACCGCCTCGACGTGCTGGTGTCGAACGCCGCGCTCACGGTGGCTCGGCCCCCCGAGTGGCACGCCGAGATGGCGCGGCTCGACCACGAGGCGTCGCGGTCGCTCCCCGAGGGCGTCGCGCCCTGCGCCCCGGTCACGAGCACCTCCGACGGGCTCGTGGGCCTCTCGCTCCCGGGCGAGGTGCGCGGGCTCGACCGCCACGCGCAGCCCGACGACCGGCGGGAGACGAACTCGTGGCGCGCGGTGGTGGGGGAGGTCTCGACGCGGGAGCTGGTGAGCGTGCACGCGGTGACGGCGCTCGCGCCCTTCGTGCTGGTGAACGCCCTCCGGCCCTTGATGGCGAGGGACGTCTCCGTCGACAAGTTCGTGGTGCTGGTGTCGGCGGTGGAGGGGCAGTTCTACCGGGCGGGCAAGACCCCGCGGCACCCGCACACCAACATGGCCAAGGCCGCGCTCAACATGCTCGCGCGCACCTCGGGGGAGGACCTCGCGCGGGAGCGCATCTGGTGCTGCGCCGTCGACACGGGCTGGGTGTCGGACCAGAACCCGGCCCCCGTCGCGGCGAGGCTGGCGGAGCACGGCTTCGAGCCGCCGCTCGATGAAGAAGACGGCGCGGCGCGGGTGCTCGACCCGGTGTTCCGCGCGCTGCGGGGAGAACGCCCCGCGCAGGGTGTGTTCTTGAAGGACTACGCCGTCGCGCCCTGGTGAGGCGGAGGGCGGAGGCTCAGGCGGGCTCGGGCGAGAGGGGCTCGCCGAACAGGGCGTCGGCGAGGCCGAGTCGCCTCGCAGTTGGGGTCGTCGTGGTAGGCGCGGTAGTCGGCCAGGAGCCGCCGCCACTCGTCGTTGATGAGCGTGGGTCGTCCCCTCAGGCCGCGTCGGTCGCGGCCTCCTTCGAGCTGTCGTAGAGGCTGTCGATGGTGGCCGCGTAGCGCTCGACCACGTTGCGGCGCTTGAGGCTCATCTTCGGGGTGAGCAGCCCGTTCTCGACGGTGAAGTCCTCGGCGAGGAGCGCGAACTCGCGCACGCGCTCGAAGCCCTTCACCTCGGTGGTGCGCGCGGCGATCTCGTCGCGGAAGAGCGCCTTCACCTCGTGGTTCTTCAGGAGCTCGGGGATGGAGTCGGTGGCGATGCCCTTCTCCTTCGCCCAGGCCTTGAGCTTCTCCATGTCGGGCACGATCAGCGCGATGTTGAAGGGCTTGTTCGCCCCGTGCACCATCACGTTCACCAGCCAGGGAGAGAGCTTGAGCGCCTCTTCGATGGGCACCGGCACCACGTACTTGCCGTTCTCGAGCTTGTACTGCTCCTTGATGCGCCCGGTGATCACCAGGAAGCCCTCGTCGTCGAGGTAGCCCATGTCGCCGGTGCGAAAGCCCCCGTCGGCGGTGAACACCTTCGCGTTCTCGTCGGGCAGGTTGTAGTAGCCCTGCATCACGTTGTGGCCGTAGACCACGACCTCGCCGTTGACGGGGTCGTCGGTGGCCTCCTTGTCGATCGAGACGCGCGTGCCCGGGATGGGCTTGCCCACGGTGCCCATCTTGCGGCCCAGCGGCGAGTTCACCGTGGCGATGGGCGAGGTCTCGGTGAGGCCGTAGCCCTCGTAGACGGTGACGCCGATGTTGTCGATGAACTCCGCGACCTCGCGGGCGATGGCGGCCCCGCCCGAGAAGGCGTACTTCAGCCGCGGCCCGAAGAAGGTCGCGCGCACCTTCGAGAGCACCACCTTGTCGAGGACCGCGTGCTCGAGGTTGATCAGCGCCGACGAGCCGCCGCGGTCCGAGAGCTCCCGGCGCCGCGCCGAGACGCGCATCGCCGTGGTGAGGAGCTTCTTCCTCAGCTCGGGCATGTCCTCCATCTTCTTGTTGAGGCCGGCGTAGAGCTTGTTGAAGACCCGCGGCACCGCGAAGAGGAGCGTGGGCTGCACCTCCTGCATGTTGGCGAGGAGCTTGTCGATGGCCTCGGCGATCGCGAGCGACGCGCCCATCGAGAAGAGCCCGTGCAGCTCCACCACCTGCCCGAACGAGTGCGCCCACGGCAGGAACGACAGCGAGCGGTCGCTCGTGCCGATCACCAGCGCCTCGTGCAGGGCGCTCACGTTGTTGGCGATGTTGCCGTGCGACAGGCGCACGCCCTTGGGCACGCCCGTGGTGCCCGAGGTGTAGATCAGCCCCGCGAGGTCGTCGCGCTCAGGCTTGTGCACCGGCGCGGGCGTCTCGGCGCCGCGGCGGATCAGCGCCGCCAGCGTGTGGTGGTCGGTCTCCCCGCCCGAGAAGTTGATGACGTGCTTGAGCGACTCCACGTCGCCGCGCACCTTCTCGAGGCGCTCGGCGATCTTGTCGTTGGCGACGAAGCACACCGTCGCGCCGCAGTCGTTGAGGATGTACGCCCACTCCTTCTCGACCTGGGCCTCGTACATGGGCACGTAGGCCGCGCCGAGGGTGTACGCCGCGTAGGCGCCGATGGCCCACTCCGAGCGGTTGTTCGCGATCACCGCGACGCGGTCGCCGGCCTTCACGCCGAGCCCCGCGAGGCCGCCGCGGAGGTTGTCGACCTTCTCCTTGAAGGCCGCGTAGCTCATCCACTCCCAGCGCCCGCCGCGCTTCTCGCCGAAGAGGTCGGCCTGGGGGTAGCGCTTGGTGCTCTCTTGAAAGATCTCGACCAGGGTTTCGAACTTCGCCATCGCCTGACTCCGCGTGCGTCGGCCGCGTCGCGGCCCGTGGGATCCCTCGTGGACGGCGGAGGCTAATGCACCCGCGCCCTTCGGGTGAAGGCCCGGCGCGCGGAAACGCCCCGCGGCGTCAGCCCCGCTCGTCGCGCCCCCGCAGCGCCCGCGACAGCCGCTGCGCCGCGAGGCGCACCAACGGCGCGACCTGGGCGTAGTCCATGCGGGTCGAGCCCAGGATCCCCACCGCGCCGGCGCCGAAGTTCGCGGCCACGAGCGAGAGCTCGGAGCCCACCTCGCCCTGCGCGCCGATCACCACGAGGAGCCCGGGAGAGCGCAGCGTACGGTCGAGGAGGTCGATCAGCTGGGCCTGGTCGTCGAGGGTGCGGAGCAGCATCCTGGCGCGCTCGGCGCTCGCGAACTCCGGGCGCTCGATGAGCTGCGCCGCCCCCTCGACGAGGAGCTCGCTGCCGGCTTGAACACCCGTGAGGGCCTGCTGGCCCATCTCCAGCGCGAGGCGCGCGGTGCGGTCTCGGGAGGCGCGGCCCTCGTCGAGCTCCCGGGCGAGGGCGGCGCGCACCTCGGCGAGGGTTCGACCCTCGACGCGCGGGTGGAGCACGTTGTTGAAGCGGTCGAGGTCCGCGGGGGAGACGGGCTCCTCGGTCTTGAGCACGCGGTTCTCGACGGCGCCGGAGGTCGACACGATCACCGCGAGCACCTCGCGGGGCTTGAGCGAGATGAAGCGCAGGTCGCGCAGCACCCAGGTCTCGCCGGGCGGGGGGCGCACGAGGGCGGCGGCGCCGGTGAGCTCCGCGAGCACCTTGGTGGTGCGGCGGAGCATCGCGTCGAGGCCGGGCTCGGCCTCGTCCCAGGCTTGTTCGAGGGCCTCTCGGCCGGCGATGCCCGAGGGGGCGGCGGCCTGCATCACGGCGTCGGCGAAGACCTTGAGCCCCTGCTCGGTGGGGAGCCGACCCGCGCTGGTGTGGGGCTTCACGAGGTAGCCCGCGGCCTCGAGCTCGGCGAGGACGGCGCGGATCGACGCGGGCGAGAGGTCGATGCCCTGCCTCGTCGCGAGGGCCTTCGACGCGACCGGTTCGCCGGTGGCGATGTAGTCGGCCACCGCGGCGATGAGGATCCGTCGCGCGCGCTGGGAGAGCATCGAAGGGCCTGATCGACGCTAGGTCGCGGCC
>JAEYZO010000711.1 GCA_023428035.1 Pseudomonadota bacterium
AGCCGCGACCGCCGCCCGCGTCGCTGAGCGAGGCGTCGACGGCGGGGTCCTCGGCGCCGCCGCAGCCCACGACGAGGGCGAGCGCCGCCGCGAAGGCGAAGGCCGACCTCACCCGCGCAGCAGCTCCCGCACGACCTCTCCGTCGCGCATGTAGCGCCGCGGGTCGACGCCGAAGGCCGACGCGAAGGTCGCGAGCACGTCGGGCGGCGCGATGGCCCGGCGGCCGTCGACGAAGTCTCGCGTCGGCACCGGGAGCAGCTGCTCCGCGTCGCTCCGACCGAAGACCGTGTTGCCGCGGAACCTCGGCGAGATCACCAGCGCCGACCCGTTGGGGTAGTGGTCGCGCCCGCCCGAGAGGTTGATCTGCGGCGTGCGGCAGAACTCGCTCACCACCAGCACGTGCGTGCGGTCTGAGAGGCGCGTGCCCATCAGCGTCGGGTGCGGCGTCGCGTCGAGCACCTCGAGCAGCGACGCGAGGAGGTTGAAGATCTCCTGCTGGTTCTGCGCGTGCTGGCGGTAGTTCGTCGCGTGCGTGTCGACGCCCCCGAAGGAGAGGCTCACGCAGCGCACGATGTCGCGCTTCATCGCCTCGACCGCGAAGGCGAGGTTCACCGCGCGCGCGCCCTGAAAGCGCCCGCGGTAGTCGAAGGTCGTGTAGGCGCGCTGCAGCGCCGCCGTGTCGAAGGCCGAGCGGAGGTTCTCCCCGAGCATCTGCCGCAGGGCGTCGTACTGGAGCGCGAGGCCGTTCATCGCCTCGGGGTGCACCGAGCGCGACGCGAGGGCGCGGGCCTCCTGCGAGAGCATCACGGTCACCGCCTCGCGGTCGGCGGCGTAGGTGTAGAGCTCGTTGCGGTCGAGGGAGCGCGCGACGGTGGTGACCGAGCCCGTCTTCAGGGGCACCACCCGGCGGTCGAGGTCTCCCACGAAGGCCGAGGGGAAGTTCACCGAGATGACCGGGAAGAGCGCCTCGCGGCCCTGGGCGTCGGCCATCATGGTGTCGATGCTCGACGCCACCATGCGCCCGCCCGCGAGGTGACGTCCCGTGGCCGCGAAGGCGGTGCCGTCGGGGTGCGAGACGGTGTTCACCGCGATGCCGTTGATCACCGTGAGGCGAGAGAAGTGCCGCGCGAGCTCGCCGATGGCGGGGCCGAAGGTGAGGTTGCTCCCGCTCGGGCGCACGGGCCTGAAGGTCGAGACGTCTCCCTCGAGGGTGGCGTCGGTCCACCCCGTGACGCCCGCGGTGTCGACCCACTCGGTGCTCGGGGGCTCGATGATCCCCGCGCGCTCGGTGCGGGGGTCGAGGGAGAGCATCACGTCCCACCCTCCCGAGACGTGCACGAAGAGGAAGAAGTCGTCGCTGGCCGCGGGCGGGTCGGCGAAGGCCCGCATCGGGAGCTGCGCCGCGGCCCCCGCCGCGAGGCCGGCGCCCAGCACCCGAAGGAACGTGCGTCGTGAAGTCTCCATCGCGAGCCTCAGTACAGGTGGAATTCCGGGTGACGGACGAGCCCGTGGCACACCGCCGACCAGCCGGCCTCGGCGGGGCTCAGCCGTGACGTCGGCGCCCCCATCGCCGAGTGCCTCGCCACGGTCTCGCGGTAGAGCGTGAAGAAGCGACCCTCGCGCTCCGCGGGCGCGAGGCGCAAGGGGTACCCGAGGAAGGTCCGGTGCAGCGCGTCGAGCCGCTCGCGGAAGGCCGCCGCGGTGCCCTCACCCTGTGGCGGCGCGAAGGTGAAGATCACCCTCTCGCTCGCGGGCGTAGCGCTCCTGAGGTCCCGCTCCGCGGCGCGGTCGCAGAGGGCCGCGCCCACGCGCTCGAAGGTCGCCATCATCAGCGCGTTGGTCTGCTCGGTGCGCGGCAGGTCTACGCGGTGGTCGGGCAGGCCCAGGGCCGAGACGTAGTCGGCCCAGGTGTCGAAGACCCGCGCGCCGTCGGAGCCCCGCAGCCGCGCCTGCGCGTCGAGGGGCGCGAGGCCGCCGAAGAGCGTGAGGTAGGTGCGCAGGTAGGCCTCGACGGGAACGAGCCTCGGGCCGTGCTTGGGCGTCGTGTCCTGCGCGAGGGACTCGTGGCCGGGGATGGCCTCGATCGGCGTCGCGGGCACGCGGTCGACCGGGCGCGCGGCGGGGTTCTGCGCGGGGTTCTGCGGCTCGGCGGGGGAGGGCGTCTCGCAGCCCAGCGAGAGCGCGACGGTCAGCGCAGCGAGGGGTAGAGAGCGGTTCATCGCGCGCCTCCCGCCTCGCCCTCGCGCCACGCTTCGGGCGTGAGGTTGTTCACCCTGCGGTACGCGTCGGCCATCACCAGCGCGCGCACCAGACCGCGGAGGCGGTAGCCGCCCTCGGTGAAGGCCGTCGCGAGCGAGGCCCGGAGCTGGGCGTCGTCGTCGGTGAGCTCACGACCGAGGAAGGACTCGGTGACGTTGCTCACCACGCAGCGGCCGAAGTCGGGGGAGGACGTGACCTCCCGGGCGAGGCCCGCGGGGCCCTCGTCCGCGTGGGGCCGCGCGCCGAAGGCGCCCCCGACCACCGCGCCCGACGCTCCGCCGAAGGCGGGGTC
>JAEYZO010000229.1 GCA_023428035.1 Pseudomonadota bacterium
GCTCCGGGTCGGCCACGCCGCCCTGTAGAGCCCGCTCGGCCTCGATGAACAGGATCGACCCGCGCAGCGCGCGGGCCCGGGGCCCCGCGGGCTCGACCCACAGCGCCATGCGGTACACCGCCTCGGCGCGCCCCGCGTCGCGGGCCTCGAGGGCGCGCGCGTAGGCCACCAGCGGAGCCACCATCTCGGCCTTGCGGTCGAACTCCGGATGCCGCGCGAGCACGTAGCGGAAGTGACCGATCATGTCCTCGGGCCGCGCCTCGCGGGCGGCGCGCAGGCCCTGCTCGAAGCGAGCGGTGACCTCCTCGCCGCGACGTCGGTCGTTCGCGGTGTAGAGCTCCCGCGCGGTGCGCTCCCAGCCCCACGAAGTGTCGGGCGCGTGGCCCTCGTAGGCCTCGTAGGCCTCGCGCAGCGCCACCACGGCCATGGGCCCGTACTGCTGTATCGCCGCGCGCGCCGCGTCCCTCACCTGCACCCGCTCGGAGTTCACGAAGCTCGCCACCACCCGCACCGCGTCGGGCTGGCGGATCGACGCGAAGGCCCGCAGCACCTCCGCGAGGAGCGCGTTGTCCCGGAGCTGCACGGCCTCCCCCGGCGTCACCCGCCGCAGCGCCTCGCGGGTCTGCCGGATGAACACCCGCATCCCCTCGGAGGGGTTGCGGAGCTCGATCAGCGCCGGGAGCACGTAGTCCCGGAGCTGCCCGCGCACGATCCTCCCGACCTCCTGGCGAAAGACGGCGTTGAAGTCCGCGGAGAGGGCCACGAGGGCGCGGCCCGCGTCGGCGGAGCGCATCCCCCCGAGGGCGCGCGCGAGCACGATACGCTCCACCGCGAAGTCCGCCTCGCGCGAACGGGGCTGCTCGAGCAGCAGCGCGAGGAGGTCGTAGTCGGCGTTGGGCCGCGCCGCGGTCACCGTGCGCACCGCGCGGATCATCACGCCGCGCACGCGCTCTACGTCGAGCGTCGTCGGGGCCAGCAGCCGCGCGCGGATCGCGGGGATGTCGTCGGACTCCAGCGAGCGCTGCACCTCGGCGGCGGCGGCGGCGCGGTCGGCGGGCGAGCCGTCGGTGAGCCGCCCGAGGAGGGCGTCGACCTCAGACGCGCTGCGACCGAGGGCCTCGGACTCGCCCGTGTCAGGCGCGGGCGCGGGCTGCGCGAGGGGGAGCCCGGGCGCGAGGGCGAAGGCCGCGCAGAGGGCCGCGGTCAGTCGATGATCTTGAACTCGGCGTACTCGCCGGTGAAGGAGCGCCATCGGGTCTCTACGCGGTCGACGCGGGCGGAGGTCGGGCCGCGTTGCACCCAACCCAGGAAGTCTTTGAGGGAGTCATCTTCGCCTTCAGCGACGATCTCGACCCCGCCGTCGGGGAGGTTCTTCACCCACCCCGAGAGCCCCAGGCGCTTCGCCTCGCGCTGCGTCGACGCGCGGAAGAACACACCCTGGACCCGACCCTTCACGATGCAATGGACCTGCTTGGACATCGGCTCGTCGTTCTCCGCGCGGGGTAACACCCGCGCGGGCCGGGCCGCAAGTTCCCGAGGGGCCGACGTGACCGTGACACGGGTGTCACCCCGAGCGCCGCCGAGGGGCGCGCCGACGACCCTCACCAAGTCGCCAGAACAACGAGACTTTCGGGCGATTTCATACATCGTGGTACGGTTCTCGCTGCCCGATGCGCCCGATGTGCCTCCCCGCGCTACCGCTGCTGCTCTCGTGCGGGTGCATCATCACCGAGACGACGCAGTACGAGCCGCTGGCGCCGGTGACGCCCCCCGTGATCTTGGACATCCAGGGTATCAACGGCACGAGGCCCCGGCTCGGCGCGTACGTCGACCAGAGCGACCCGAGGGTGGAGTTCAACGTCCCGGTCGACGACGACGGCGTGAACGACCCCTTGCAGTACCAGTTCATCATCAACGGCGACCGCGACTGCGTCCCCCTCGACGGAGGCCGCAGCTGCGAGCCCGCCGAGCGCCTCGGGGAGCTCCCCCCGACGGGCGACCGCCGCAGGGTCATCACCCGCGCGCTCACCATGCCCGCCGCGGGCTGCAACCGCGTCGAACTCTGGGTCTCGTCGAACCTCCCCCTGAGCGGGAACTTTCACACCCCCGCCCGGGCGGGCGACATCGCCTTCACCTCCTGGTGGGTCTTCATCCGCCCGCGCCCGGGAGACATCACCTCCGACGCCGGCGTCGACGACCCCGTCACCGGGTGCCGCTTCAACGTCCAGCCGTAGCTTCATGAAGACACTTCCTTCGATCGCGCTCCTCCTCTCGCTCGCGGCCTCGGGCTGCCTCAGCGACCACTCCCCCGTCGTGGGCGGCACGCCCACCAACCGCTGCGACCGCGACGCCGACTGCCCCGACGGCACCTGCGACCTCTCCCAGCGCCGCTGCGTCTCCGCCACCACCGTCGAGGTCTTCTTCTCCGTCACCCCCCCCAGCGGCGTCGGCACCGCCCGCGGGGTCGCCACGGTCACCCGCCCCCGCCACGTGCGCGGCGGCGACGCCGTCGACCTCGCCCTCGGCGCCCCCCACGTCGTCTACGGCGTCGTGACCGTCCCCAACGACACCGCCCCCGACGGGAGCTCCCCGGGCCGCACCATCGCCGCCACCGTCGAGTTCACCCCCTCCGACACCGGCGGCGTCACCGCGCCCCTGCGCGCCGTCGCCGGCTCCGCCGCCACCGACCTCATCAACGGCGACCCCGCGGCCTGGTCCGCCCGCCTCACCGAGGGCCTCTACGACGTCGTCGTGCGCCCCGCGGCAGAGCTCGCCGCCACCGTGCCCCCGCGCTTCGAGCACGGCTTCGAGGTCCGCGACCAGGGCACCTTCCAGCGCTTCGACATCGCCTACCCCACCGCCTACACCCGCTGGCAGGGCACCATCGTCGACCGCGCGGGCCGCCCCCTCGCGGGCCTCTCGGTGCGCGCCGTCGACCCCACCCGCGACAACGCCCCGGTCTCCACCGTGGTGCGCACCGCCGGCGCCGCCGACAACGCCCCCGCGGGCTCCTTCGCCATCGACCTCGCCCCGGGAGCCCCCGACGCCTGGGTGCTCCGCGTGACCTCCGACACCTCCTCCCGCGGCTGGCTCACGGTCGACCTCCCCC
The DNA here is from genome assembly GCA_023428035.1 of Pseudomonadota bacterium. Classification (GTDB taxonomy): domain Bacteria; phylum Myxococcota_A; class Polyangia; order Polyangiales; genus JAEYZO01. The sequence continues at coordinate 3,110 of JAEYZO010000229.1, forward strand.
GCGAGGCCCTCACCCGCATGGCCCCCTCGGGGCGCGCCCTGCGCATCGAGCTCCCGAGCGACACGGGCCTGCCCTTCATCGACGGCCTGCGCCCCTCGGGCCTGGCTCCCCCCTCGGGCCCCCTCGCCGCCTGCGTGGGCTGCGTCGAGGTTCGCGGCACCGTCGAAGGCCCCGCGGGCGAGCTCCGACGTCCCCTCCGCAACGCCGCGGTCACCCTCCGCGCCGACGTGCCCCTCACCAACGCCGAGCCGGGCGTCAACGCCTGGTTCGAGTGCCGCGTGCAGACCGACGACGACGGCGCCTTCTCCGCCGCGCTCATCCCCGGCGCCTACGACGTCGTCATCGCCCCGATGGACTCCGCCAGCGCCAACACCGTCGTCCGCGGCTTCAGGGTCCGCGACGACGTCGCCGAGCAGTCCGGGCAGGTCTTCACCGCCGCCGCGCGCATCCCCGTCGAGGGCCGCGCGCTCACCCCCCAGGGGGAGCCCGTGCGCGCCGCCCGCGTCGTCGCCATCCCCTTCCACCGCGCGTACGTGAACCACCCCTGCCTCGCCGACGCCTCGGCCCGCCTCGCCGCGCCGCGAGCCAACCGCGCCGAGGCCGTCACCCAGTCCGACGGCTCCTACCGCCTCGACGTTGACCCAGGGCTCTACCGCGTGCTCGTCGAGCCCGCGGCGCGCTCGGGCTACCCCTCCACCCTCAGCGCGCCCCTGTGCGTCACCGCGGGCGTGCGCGACTTCGACGCCACCCTCGACGCCCCCGCCGAGGTGCGCGGCACCCTCCGCGACGCCGAGGGCTCCGTGGCCGCGGGCGCCGCCGTCGAGGGCCTCCTCCGCGTGCGCGAGCCCGGCGCCCCGGGCGTGGTGATCCCCATCGCGCGCGCCGTCGCCGGCGCCAACGGCGCGTACACCCTGCTCCTCCCCTCGAGCGCGGCGCGCTGACCGCCCCGAGTAGGGGTTGACGGCCCTTCACCCTGCCCGTAGGGTCGCCGCCCCTCGAACGGAGCGAAGCAGAACACCATGCGCAAAGACGTCACCCCCCGCGACATGCTCCTCGACCGCCGCGTGGTCGAGCGGAACATCCGCAAGGGCATCGTCACCCGCGACGAGTACGAGTCCTTCCTCAAGGCCCTGCCCGACGCCGCCGACAACTCCGAGGCGATCCGCGCCAAGCTCGGCGAGCACGACGCCGACGACGACTTCGCGGAAGACGACATCGACGACGAGGGTTGAGCCCTCCGCCCGGCGGCGTTGAACCCTCGCCGCCGCCCGTGGTAGCGCGATCACCCACCATGTCGAACCCGCCCGACGACCGCCACGACCACGAAGACCACCCTGAGCCCGGCCTGCCCGAGGTGGGCGGGGCGATGCCCCCCATCGACTTCAACACCTTCGTCCTGTCGCTGGCCTCCGCCGCCCTGATCGACCTCGGCGAGCCCGGCCCCGACGGCAAGCGCCACGCGCCGAACCTCCCCATGGCGCGGCACCACATCGACCTCGTCGCGCTCATCCAAGAGAAGACCCGCGGCAACCTCACGGGCGAAGAAGAGCGCCTCCTCCACCAGGTCGTCTATGACCTCCGCATGCGCTTCATCAAGCTCGCGGAGAGCCACTCGAGGTGAACCCTTGCCGAGGCTGACCGCGCCCCTCGTCGCCCTCGCGGCCCTCGCCGCCTGCCGCGGTCGGGTCACCCCTTCGATCACCGCCCTCGACGCGACGGTCACCCCGCCCTCGGTGAGCCCGCCCTCGGTCACCCCTCACCCCGAGGAGGTCGCCCGCCGCGACGACGGCGGCGCGGGCCCGCTCGTCCCTCCAGGGGGGCCCTTCCCGGGGAGCCCCGCGAGCTTCGCGCCCCTGGTGCGCGCGGTGCGCCCCGCGGTGGTGAGCGTCTTCGCCGCCATCCGCGAGATGAACGGGATGCAGTGGGGCTTCAACGTCCCGCAAGAGCGCTTCTCCCTCGGCCGCGGCACGGGCTTCATCATCTCGACCGACGGCGAGGTGCTCACCAACAACCACGTCATCGAGGGCGCGGCCTTCATCGAGGTGCAGCTCGACGACGGCCGGCGCTTCGGCGCGAACGTGCTGGGCCGCGACCCGCGCCTCGACGTCGCCCTCCTGCGCATCAAGGCCCTGGGCACCCCCCTCACCGTCGCCCGCCTCGGCGACAGCGACCGGGTCTCCGTGGGCGACTGGGTCGTCGCCAGCGGCAACCCCTACGGCCTCTCGCAGACCGTCACCGCGGGCATCCTCTCCGCCATCGGCCGCACCGGCCGCGAGGTGCACCTCGGCAACGGCTCCTTCGGCAACCTCCTGCAGACCGACGCGAGCATCAACCCCGGCAACTCCGGCGGGCCGCTGCTCAACCTCGACGGAGAGGTCATCGGCATCAACGTCGCCGTGCACCGCGCCGCGCAAGGGGTGGGCTTCGCGATCCCGATCAACATGGCCAACGTGGTCGTGCCGCAGCTCCGGCAGTACGGCCGCGTGATGCGCTCGTGGCTGGGCGTGAGCCTGCGCGAGGTGAACGACCAGATGGCGCAGGTGCTCCGCCTCCCCGACTCGCACGGCGCGCTGGTCTACGAGGTCGAGGGCGGCAGCCCCGCGGCGCGCGCGGGCATCCAGCCCGGAGACGTCATCCGCCGCTTCGACAGCCACGCGGTGCTCGACCACACGCAGGTCTCCTGGCTCGCCTCCAGCGCGGGCATCGGCCACCAGGCCAGCGTCGAGGTGATCCGCGAGGGCCGGCCCCTCACCGTGCAGGTCACCCTGGGGCCCATGCCCGAGGGGCCCGCGAACCTCCCCCTCAACCGCCCCGGGATGGTGCCCATCCCCGACCCCATGGGGCCGTAGCGCCCCGTCGGTATACCCTTCGCCCCATGAGCCAGTGGCAGCCAGCTCGCGCGGTGGACGTCATCCTCCGCTTCAACAGTGACTTCGGCCCCGCGCTGCGCGCGTCGATCGAGGGCGTCGGCGCCGCGCGCATGCCCCCCGAGCAGACCGCCCGCGAGGCCTGCCGGGTGCTCTCCCGCGCCGTCGGCGTCGCGACGCACGGCTACGTCTGGGCCGCGCCGCAGGGCCGCAACGTCACCGTGGTGAAGGTCCCCCACAACGCCGACGAGGGGGGCACGGTCATCGCGCTGCGGCTGCACCTCAACACCCCGATGAACAGCCCCATTGACTACTCCAACGGGCAACAGATCCAAGGGCTGCTGCAGGCCCTCATGGGCCTCGCGCCGGGCGCCTTCGCGGGCGCCGAGGTGAGCTTTCCCCCCGCGGAGTACGACGCCTCCGACTGCCCCATGCTGGTCACCCTCAACGCGCAGACGCTCCCGGGGCAGAAGCTCTGCGGCTACTGCCGCAGCCCGATGCCCGCCTACGAGGTGCAGTGCTCCAACTGCGGAGGCCGCGCCGAGGCGTAACCCCCCCGCGCAGCGCGTCACCGGAGGGTCGGATCGTCGGGGGTACCGGGTCGCCGCCGCCTCCCCAGGGGACGGAAGGGCGGTGGTACCGGGTCACCGTCCCCTCCCCAGGGGACGGAAGGGCGGTGGTACCGGGTCACCGTCCCCTCCTCAGGGGACGGAAGGGCGGTGGTACCGGGTCACCGTCGCCACCCCGACCGCCGGAGGGGCGGGGGTACCGGGTCACCGTCGCCCCCCCAACCGACGGAGGGGCGGCGGGGCTCACTCGCCGCGTACGCGGCCGCGCACTGACAGGTCGAACACCAGCGCGCCGACGTCGACGCCCTGCGCCGTGAAGGCCCTCGAGCGGAGCCGGTGAACGCTCACGCTCCCGCCCCGCCGCAGGAGCTCCCTCACCCCGTCCATGGTCGCGGCGTCGATGTCGACGGAGCCCTCGTCGCGCGCCGCGCACACCACCGTGCTCGCGCCCTCGAAGACCACCGTGACCCGGTCGGCCTCGTCGCCCCCCGCGGGCCGCTGCCAGCGCACCGTGAGCCCGCCGTGCCGCGGGAGCGTGAAGGTGCTCCCAGCAGACAAGGGCAGCGCCACGTCGCCCACGCGCACCGCCGAGGGCACCTCGGGCGCCGCGCCCTGCACGTCGAAGGCGCCCACGCTCGCGGCCAGCGAGCCCGCGCCGTTGAAGTGGTACACCCCCGCGGCGCCCTCGGACTCGGCGCCGTAGAACGACCCCGACACCACGTTCCAGAGGTCGGGGAAGCGCCGCGGCGTCATGCGCGTCGCCTGCGCGCTCGCGACGTCGATGGGCCCCACGTCGAGGAGCCGCACCTCGGCCTGCGACGGGTCCATCCCGTCGAGGGCGCGCGCCCCGCGCTCGGTGCACCCCAGCGCCGCGGGCACCGCGGGCACGCCCACCAGCTCGGGCAGCGCTTCGTCCCTCACCCCCGCGATGCGCAGGAACCTCGCCCCCACCTGAGCCGGGTGCTGCGCCCCGTCGAACACCTGCTCGACGAAGAGCGTCGCGCTCACCCGCGTCGGGACGTCAGCGTCGGCTGGTGCGCCCTCTCCCGCGACCCCCGTGCAGGCCATGGCCGAGAGCGTGACGAGCCCCGCGAGGGCGATCATCGACGGAGGGCGACGCACCGTCCCGGCAGTGTAGAGCCCCCTCGGCCGACGACGCAACGCCGCGACGACCGCGGGTGTTCCCTCCCCGAGCCCCACCGTGGAATCATCGCCCTCCCCGCGATGCCTCCACTCGACGCCCACGACCTCGACGCCGGCGCCGTGCTCGTCGGCGGCTTCGACGGCCACCGCCTCCCCGACCCCGTCGCCCGCGACCTCGCTCGCGGCGCCCTCGGCGGGGTGATCCTCTTCAAGCGCAACCTCAGCGACCCCTTCCAGGCGCGCGCCCTCTGCGCCTCGGTGGCCGCCCTCACCCGCGACGCGCTCGTCTGCCTCGATCAAGAGGGAGGCCGCGTGCAGCGCCTCCGCGCTCCCTTCTTCGAGCTCCCGCCCATGCGCGCCCTCGGAGCCCTCGACGACGTCTCCCTCACCGAGCGCGCGGCGGCGACCCTCGCGACGGAGCTCCGCGCCGTGGGGGTGAATTTCAACCTCGCGCCCGTGTGCGACGTCGACAGCAACCCCGCCAACCCCGTCATCGGTGACCGCGCCTTCGGGGCCGACCCCGACGTGGTCACCCGCCACGCGACGGCCTTCCTCCGCGGGCTCCAGTCGGGCGGGGTGCTCGCGTGCGCGAAGCACTTCCCCGGCCACGGTGACACCGACGCCGACAGCCACCACGCCCTGCCCGTGCTCCCCCACGACCGCGCGCGCCTCGACCGGGTCGAGCTCCCCCCCTTCGCCGCCGCCGTGCGCGCGGGCGTCGCGGCGGTGATGACCGCCCACGTGCGCTTCGACGCCCTCGACCCGGCGGCGCCCGCCACGCTCTCGCCCGCGGTCATCGACGGGCTCTTCAAGCGCGAGCTCTGCGCGGGGCTCTCTCCCCCGCTGGTGGTCTCCGACGACCTCTTGATGCGCGCCGTGAGCGACCGCTGGTCCGTCAGCGAGTCCGCCGTGCTGTCGCTCGCGGCGGGCTGCGACCTCGTGCTCGTGTGCAGCGACCCCGACGCCGCCGCCCGCGCCCGCGAGTCGCTCGCCTCGGAGGCCCGCCGCAGCCCCAGCTTCGCCGCCCGGCTCTCCGACGCCGCGGCGAGGGTGCGCGCCTCCCGCGCGAAGACCCCCCTCTCGCCGGACCCCGACGACGAGACCCTGGGCGCCCGCTTCGAGCACCACGCCCGGAGATCCCTGGCGGGAGAGATCGCCGCGCGCGTTGGACAGGTCGCCGCGCCCCGGGTGGACCCCACCGAGCGGTAGGGCAGAACTACCCATTGGTTCCTTCGCGAGGCCGCTGTTGACCGGGGGTCACCGGGCGATGTGTGATGCGGCTCCCAAGACTCACTCGGGCGGAGGAGCGTCCTCGGCGGTCGCAATGGTGTGATCGAGGGGCGAGCCTGCCCGCCCGCCGCGAGCAAAGAGGTCTTTGATGCGATCCACCAAGCGCTCGTTGCTGTGGTTGGTCCCGACCCTCGCGCTGGTCGCCTGTGGCAGCGACCCGCCGACCGGGAACCCTCCCATCGACGAAGACTCCGGCGTCACGAAGGACACCGGTTCGACCCAGGACACGGGCACCCCGCAGGACACCGGGACCCCGCAGGACACGGGCACCCCCGAGGACACCGGCACCCCCGAGGACACCGGCACCCCCGAGGATATCGGGCAGCCCGAAGACACTGGCACCCCCGAAGACACCGGCACCCCTGAAGACACCGGCGTCGAGATGGACGGCACCGTCGACATGGACGGCACCGTCGACATGGACGGCACCGTGGTGGGCGACGGCGGCTGTACCACCGGCCTCACCGAGTGCTCGGGCGCCTGCGCCGACCTCCAGAACGACTCCGCCAACTGCGGCGCCTGCGGCAACGCGTGCCCCTCGGGTCAGTCCTGCGCGGCGGGCGTCTGCGCGGCCTCATGCATGACGGGCCAGACCTCCTGCGCCGGGGCCTGCGTCGACCTGCAGGCCGACAACAACAACTGCGGCGCCTGCGGCAACGCCTGCTCCACCGGCAACGACTGCCGCGGCGGCGCGTGCGTGCCCGCCTGCGCCATGGACCAGGCCCTCTGCGGCACCCCCGCGGCCTGCGTGAACACCCAGTCCGACCCCGCCAACTGCGGCGGCTGCGGCAACGCCTGCCCCGCGGGCCAGATGTGCGTGATGGGCAGCTGCGGCGTCGTCTGCATGGCCCCGCAGACCCTCTGCACCAACAGCATGGGCGCGATGGCCTGCGCCAACCTCCAGACCGACAGCAACAACTGCGGCGCGTGCAACAACGCCTGCTCCGCGGGCCTGTCGTGCGTCGCCGGCGCGTGCTCGCTGGTCTGCATGACCGGCCAGACCGCCTGCGGCGCGGCCTGCGTCGACACCCAGACCGACAGCAACAACTGCGGCGCCTGCGGCAACGTCTGCACCGCCGGCCGCTCGTGCCGCGCGGGCGCCTGCGCCCTCGACTGCCCCACCGGGCAGACCGCCTGCGGCGACGCGTGCGCCAACCTCCAGACCGACAACGCCAACTGCGGCATGTGCAGCAACGCCTGCCCCATGGGCCAGTCGTGCGTGATGGGCGCCTGCGCCTGCCCCACGGGCCAGACCCTCTGCTCCGGCACCTGCCGCGACCTCCAGGCCGACCCGCTCAACTGCGGCATGTGCGCGCGCGCCTGCGCCACCGGGCAGAACTGCACCGCGGGCGCGTGCGTGGCCTCGGGCCCCGCGAACGACACGCCCGCGGGCGCCGTGGTGATCAACACCTCGACCCCGGCGCAGACCCTCACGGGCTCGACCTCGGGCTCCACCAACCAGTCGGGCTGCGGCAGCGCGGGTGACGTGTACTACCGCTTCACCCTCACGGCCCGCGAGGTGGTGTACGTCGACACCTTCGGCACGAGCTACGACACCCGCCTCGCCTTCGCGCCCTCGTCGGGCACGGGCACCGTCGCGGGCACCTGCACCGACGACTCCTGCGGCCTGCTCCAGACCCAGGTCGTGCGCGTGCTCGACCCTGGCACCTACTACGTCGTGGTCGGCGGGTTCGGCACGCAGTCTGGGCCCTTCACCCTGCGCTTCCAGCACTTCCCCGTGGGCGGCACGGTGAACCAGCTCACCACCTTCACGGGTAACCAGACCCTGACCGGCACCACCACCGGCACCAGCGCCGTCTCCACCTCGTGCGGCAACGGCGCCGGCCCCGAGAACACCTACTGGTTCGCCACCTGCCCGAGCTTCACGGCCACCACCCTCACCGCCAACACCTGCAGCGGCGCGACGTGGGACACCGTGCTCGAGCAGCGCTCGGCCACCCGCTCCCCCGTGCAGGTCTGCAACGACGACTCCTGCAACCTCCAGTCGCGCGTCGTCTCGAGCCTGCCCGCGGGCGCCGGCCTGCACGTGCTCTACGTCGACGGCTTCAGCTCCACGGCGTCGGGCGCGTACTCGCTCTTCCTCAACTGGGGCGCGTGCCCGACGGGGCAGTCGGCCTGCGGCGCGACCTGCGTGAACCTCTCGACCAGCGCCACCAACTGCGGCACCTGCGGCAACGTGTGCCCCGCCGGCGCGGCCTGCACCGCGGGCGTCTGCGCCTGCGCCACGGGCCAGCTCGTCTGCGGCACCCCCGCGGCCTGCGTGAACCCCGCCACCAACCGCAACAACTGCGGCCGCTGCGGGAACGTCTGCGCCGGCTCGCTGAGCTGCATCGCCGGCGTCTGCACCTGCCCCACCGGCCAGAGCGCGTGCAGCAACGTCTGCCGCAGCCTCCAGACCGACACCGCGAACTGCGGCGCCTGCGGCAACGTCTGCCCCACCGGCGCGGCCTGCACCGCGGGCGCCTGCGTCTGCCCCTCGGGCGGCACCGCCTGCAGCGGCACCTGCCGCAACCTGCAGACCGACAACAACAACTGCGGGGCCTGCGGCCGCGTGTGCGGCTCGGGCACCTCGTGCGTCACGGGCGCCTGCCGCCCGGTGAACGACACGCGCGCCTCGGCGACGGCCATCACCCTCACCTCGGGTGAGGTCACCGTCACGGGCTCGACCACCGGCGCGACCTTCGACGGGCCCACGGGCTGCGGCACCAACCCCAGCAACGTCTGGTACCGCGTGACGCTCTCGACCCGCGAGGTGCTCTACGCCGACACCGCGGGCTCGAGCTACGACACCCGCCTGTACTTCGTCGACAGCGCCGGCGCGCTGGTGGCGAACACCTGCAACGACGACGCGTCGTGCACGACGGGCGGCTTCACCAGCGGCCTCCAGTCGCGCACCGTCGCGGTGCTCAACGCGGGCACCTACTACATCGCCGTCGGCGGCTTCACCTCCACGAGCACCGGCAACTTCACGCTCCACGTGCAGCACATCCCCGCGAACTACGGGTCGTACTTCTACTCCACGGCGATCGCCGGCACGGCCACCACCGCGCAGACCTCGCTCGTCGGCACCGGCGTCCGCACCCCGTCGTGCACCGCCGGCCCCTCGGGCGAAGACACCCGCTGGTTCGTGACCTGCGGCGGCAACGGCAACAGCACCTTCAGCCTCTGCCAGTCTGACGGCGCGACCTACACCCGCCGCATCGGCACGACCAACTACGACCCGGCGATCTACGTCTACTCCGGCAGCACCGGCACCCAGGTGCAGTGCAACGACGACGGCGGCTCGAGCTTCAACTGCCGCGGCACCGGCACCGGCGCCGACACGGCGAACTACGGCTCGCGCATCTCCGCCGCGATCCCCCGCGGCCTCAACATGATCGTGGTCGACGAGCGCAACAACGCGCGCGGCCTGCAGTACACGATGCGCCACATCATCCCGCAGTGACCCCCCCTCGGGCCCGGTGACCGC
>JAEYZO010000775.1 GCA_023428035.1 Pseudomonadota bacterium
CGCCCGCACCGCCCTCGCGTAGCGCTCCATCGCGTCGCGCAGCGCGACCGCGACGGGCCGCATGGTGAGCCCGAGCGCGTCGAGGCGCGGCGACGCGAGCACGCAGTTCGAGCGCGTGGCCGTGACCAGCCCGCGGGACTTGAGCGCGCCCTCGTCGATGAACTCGCAGCGGTGGCCGGGGTCGACGAGCTCGCGGTAGAGCGCGATCAGCTCACGGTGCCGCATCGTCCCCGGGTTCGTCGCGTGGAAGACGCCCTCGGCGCGGCGCGCGATGAGCCCCTTCACGACCTCCACGAGGTCGTCGACCACGGTGACCGAGTTCTCGACGTCGATCACGCTCTCGTAGCCCGCGAGCTTGGTGATGAGGTTGCGCGGCCCCGGCGCGGCGTCGACGGGCATCCTCAGGCGCACCACCGAGGTGTTCGCGAGGGGCGAGAGCGCGAGGTCGGCGGCGTACTTGGTGCGGGAGTAGTACGCCTTGGGGTTCGCGAAATCGTCCTCGCGCCAGCCCCCCGGGGAGGGAGACGGGCCGTAGAAGACGCAGCCCGAGCCGAGGTGCAGGAGGTACGCGCCCGCGTCGCGGCAGGCCTCCGCGAGCGTGAGGGCGCCGACCACGTTCGCCCGCCAGGTCTCCACGGGGTGCGACTCGCACCAGTCCACGTTGGGCTTGCCGGTCTTGCCCGCGGCGTTCACCACCGCGGTCGCGCCGCGGCGAGCGAGGGCCTCGGCCACCGCGGCGCGGTCGGTGATGTCCGCCGGGTCGAGCGCGGCGCCCTCGATTGAGGCCGCGAGCCGCCGCCCGAGAAAACCAGCCCCGAACACCACCACGCTCATCCGTCGATCGCCTTTCACCCGCGCCGCGCGAGGTCGACGCGGCTGTCGTCTCCCACCAGCAGCGAGAGCGCCCCCGGCCGCGTCGTCGCGCCCTGCTGCACCACCACCCGCCGCCCGATGAGCGAGTCCTCGAGGCGCGGGATGTCTTCGATCACGGCGCCCTCCATCAAGACCGAGTGGTCGACGCCGGAGCGGACCACCCTCACGCCGTCACCCACGCTGGTGAAGGGGCCGACGTGGGAGTCGACCACCCGCGCGCCGCGACCGATCACCGCGGGGCCGCGCACCGTCGAGCGCTCGACCACGGCGCCCTCCTCGATCCGCACGCGGCCGGTCACCCGGCTCTCCGCGTCGACGCTGCCGCGCACCTCGCCCCGCAGCCAGTCGTCGAGCACCGTGTCGTTCGCGAGGAGCAGGTCGTCCTTCTTGCCGGTGTCGAGCCACCACGAGGTCACGCGCTCGACGTGCACGGCGCCGCCCGTCTCCATCAGCCGCGAGATGGCGTCGGTGATCTCGAGCTCGCCGCGCGCCGAGGGGGAGATCTCCGACGCCGCGGTCAACAGCGACGCGCGGAAGAGGTAGATCCCCACGAGGGCGAGGTTGCTCCGGGGCTCCCTGGGCTTCTCGACCAGGCGCGTGACCCTCCCCTCGGCGTCGACCTCGGCCACGCCGAAGCGCGAGGGGTCGTCGACCTCCTTCAACAGCACCGTCGCGGCGAGCGTCGGGTGCGCGCGGAAGTGCTCCACCGCGCCCCTCACCCTCGACCCGATGAGGTTGTCGCCGAGGAACATGCAGAAGTCGTCGTCGCCGAGGTAAGGCCTCGCGGTGAGCACCGCGTGCGCGAGGCCCGCGGGCTTCGCCTGCTCGATGAAGGTGAAGCGCGCGCCCCACGCGCCGCCGTCGCCGAGCGCCGCGCGCACCTCGGCGCCGGTCTCGGGCGAGACGATCACCCCGATGTCGGTGATCCCCGCGTCGACGAGGTTGTCGATCACGTAGAAGAGCACCGGGCGGTTCGCCACCGGCACGAGCTGCTTCGCGCCCGACCAGGTGAGCGGCCGGAGGCGCGTGCCCGAGCCCCCCGCGAGCACCAGGCCCTTCACGCGCGCCCCCCGAGGCCGAGCCTCGCGCCCTCGTAGCGCCGCGTGGTCGCCTCGCACCAACCCGCGTGGTCGAGGTACCAGCGCACGGTCTCGCGCAGCCCCGCGTCGAAGCTGATCGCCGGCCGCCACCCGAGCTCCCGCGCGGCCTTCGAGGCGTCGACGGCGTAGCGCAGGTCGTGGCCCGGCCGGTCTTCGACGAAGCGGATCAGCTCGCGGTGGGTGCAGAGGCCCCGCGTCGCCTCGCGCTCCGAGGCGGGGGCCATCTCGTCGAGGAGGTCGCAGAGCGCGTGCACGACGTCGATGTTCGCGCGCTCGCCCTCGGCGCCGCCGAAGAGGTAGCTCTCCCCGGGGGCGCCCCTCTCGACCGCCGCGAGGAGGCCGACGCAGTGGTCGTGCACGTGCATCCAGTCGCGCACGTTTCGGCCGTCGCCGTAGACCGGCAGCGCGCGGCCCGCGAGCGCCGACTGGATCATCAGCGGGATGAGCTTCTCGGGGAACTGCCGCGGGCCGTAGTTGTTCGAGCAGTGGGTCACCACCACCGGGAGGCCGTAGGTGCGGTGCCACGCGCGGCACAGGAGGTCTCCCCCGGCCTTGGACGCGGCGTAGGGGCTGTTCGGCGCGAAGGGGCTCTCCTCGGTGAAGCGCCCCTCGGGGCCGAGCGCGCCGTAGACCTCGTCGGTAGAGACCTGCACGAAGCGGAAGCGCTCGCGGGCGCCCGCGTCGAGGGCGGCCCAGTGCGCGCGGGCGCGGTCGAGGAGCACCCCGACGCCGTCGACGTTGGTTCGCACGAACTCCGCGGGCCCGTCGATGGAGCGGTCGACGTGGGTCTCGGCCGCGAGGTTGAGCACGGCGTCAGGGCGCAGCTCGCGCAGCAGGCCGTCGACGAGCGCGACGTCGGCGATGTCGCCGTGGACGAGGCGGTGCCCCTCGCCCAGGCCGTCGAGGTTCGCGGGGTCTCCCGCGTAGGTGAGCTTGTCGAGGGTGGTGACGCGCCACCCGTCGGCGAGCGCCGCGCGCACCAGAGACGAGCCGATGAAGCCGGCGCCTCCCGTCACGAGGAGCGCACCGCGCGCGCCGGGGCCGTGGGTGCTGGTCGTCATGCGACGGCGCATCTACCGCAGATCGTGGCGCCCCGCGAGGCCGCCGAGGGTGGCCCAGAGCGAGGCCATCTCCGCGGGGGGTGGCGACTCGACCCGCCACTCGACGCCGGGGACCTGCCGCCACGCGGCGTGGAGCATCACGCGGGAGACGGAGATCACCGATCCGTCTTCGGTCACGCAGCGGCGCGCGCCGCCGTAGTCGCGGTCGCCGAGCACAGGGCTCCCCGCCGCGGCGCAGTGCACCCGTAGCTGGTGCGTGCGCCCGGTGACGGGCGAGAGGTCGAGCCA
>JAEYZO010000885.1 GCA_023428035.1 Pseudomonadota bacterium
CCCGTCGGCTCGCCCCCCTCGAAGACCACCACCCCCTGCAGCGCGCAGCGCAGCCCCGTGACGTCTCGCACCGCCTTCGAGTTGCCCACCTGCGACACGAAGCGCCCCCAGTTGGGGTCGTTGCCGAAGAGAGCCGCTCGCACCAGCGCCGAGCTCGCCACGTAGTCGGCCACCGCCCGCGCGGCCTCGTCGCTCGACGCGCCGCGCACCGTCACCGTCGTGACCTTCGTCGCTCCCTCTCCGTCGCGGGCGATCATCCACGCGAGCCGTCGCGAGACCCTCTCGACCCGCGCGCGGTCTTCGTCGCCGCCCGCCGCGCCGCGGCCCGTCGCGATCCACAGGAAGGTGTCGTTGGTGCTCGGGTGCGTGTCCACGTGCACCGCGTTGAAGCTCCCCCGCGCGACCCCAGGGATCATCGACCGCAGCGCCTCGGGAGACCACCGCGCGTCGGTCGCCACGAAGGCCAGCATCGTGGCCATGTCGGGGTGGATCATCCCCGCGCCCTTGCACACCCCCGCCACGCGCGAGCCCTCCCCCGCCTCGCCGTGCTCCTTGGGGACCGCGTCGGTGGTCATGATCGCCTGCAGAAAGCTCCGCCCCGCCGCGCGCTCCGGCGACAGCGCCGCGAGCGCGGCGTCAATCCCCTCGCGCACCCGCCCCATCGGGAGCTTGTGACCGATCACCCCTGTCGAGCACACGAGCACCTCTTCCACCGGGCACCCGAGGGCGCGCGCGACGCGGGAGCACATCTCCAGCGCGTCGGCCTCGCCCTGCGCGCCGGTGCACGCGTTGGCGTTGCCCGAGTTCACCACCAGCGCGCGCATACGACCGCCGGTCTTCTCGAGGTGCGCGCGAGAGAGCGCCACCGGCGCCGCGGCGAGGCGGTTCTGCGTGAAGACCCCAGCGACGGAGACGGCCTCGTCGGCGACGAGCAGCGCCACGTCGGGGCGGCCACTGGGCTTGATCCCCGCGGCGACGCCCGCGGCGCGCAGGCCCGCGACCTCGGTGAGCGTGAGCGCAGGCTCGGCGAGGTGTGGGAGCGGGTGGTGAAGGCGCGCGTCGAGGGGGCCGCGGTCTGACATCGGGTCGACACCTCCGCCGCGCCGGAGAGACGGGCGCGGGGCGCGGAGAGAACACCCGAAGCACAGCGGGGGTCAACGACGACGCTGTACGACAGCGCCCACAGGCGGCTGTCAGCACCGCGACAGAAGTGTCAGGGGGGGCCTTGTCGCCTCGCGCGGAGGTTGATACACCCCGCAGTCCAGTACTTGACCTAGCGCGCCCTCACGCACCTGACGTTCACGGCGTCGGCGGCGGAGACAGGGCGACGACACGAGTCGAGCAGACGAGACCCCTTCGACGGTCTCTGCACGCTCCGAGCGATCTCAACGCCCCGCGTGATGAGCGCGGCCAACGCTGACCTTGCAAGGGAGAGATGATGCAACGAGCCTCGAGGGTGCGTACGACCATGCTCGCGTTCGCGGCGCTGGTCACGGCGGGCTTGATCGGCGCCCGCCCCGCTCGCTCCGACGCGCCCTGCCCCCAGGGGATGGCCTACATCGAGGGGGCTGGCTTCTGCGTCGACCGCTTCGAGGCTTCGCTGGTGCAGGTGATGGCCGACGGCACCGAGCGGCCGTGGTCGCCGTACCTCAACCCGGGCCGGGCGACGGTGCGCGCCGTGGCGCGTCGGGGGGTGGTGCCGCAGGGGTACATCTCGCAGTTAGAGGCCACACGGGCCTGCGCGAGGGCGGGCAAGCGGCTGTGCTCCGAGCGGGAGTGGTTCCGCGCGTGCAGAGGGCCGCAGCGGCGCAACTTCGGGTACGGCAACACCCGCGAGCAGGGGCGCTGCAACGAGAACCACCGCTGGCACCCGGTGGTGCGGCTCTTCAGCGCGACCACGCAGTACCTCTGGGGCTCGGCCCCCATGAACGACCCGCAGATCAACCAGCTCCCGGGCACCGTGGCCCTCACCGGCGCGCACTCGGGCTGCTCGAACGAGCACGGCGTGTTCGACATGGTCGGCAACATGCACGAGTGGACCGACGACCCCGCGGGCACCTTCCGCGGCGGGTACTACATGGACACGACGCTGAACGGCGACGGGTGCTGGTACCGCACCGCGGCCCACGACGTCGCGTACCACGACTACTCCATCGGCTTCCGCTGCTGCGCCTCCGCCGCGGAGTGAAGCGCTGCGCGGCGCCAGTCGCCGCGTTCTGTCATAGGATCGCGCCACCCCTACCATGCTCTCCTTCACTTCACGCGCGTCGACGCGCGCGGCCCTCGCGCTCTGCGCGGCGCTGGCCTTCCCTTCGGTCTCTCGCGCGCAGGACGGCTGCGGCGAGGGCTTCGTCGGCTGCGCCGAGGCGCCCATCGAGTACCACCACCGCGAGGGCCTGCCCGTCGAGTTCGACCTCGACTCGGGCTGGGTCCCCTCGGGCTCGCCCATCGCAGTGCGCTTTCGCGCGGCGCTGGTGGGCAACACCCGCGTCGACCTCGCGGGGCGCCTCGTCGGGGGCTGGCCCGAGCCCATCGCCCTGAGCGCCGTGGGCACCCCCGGTCAGGGGAACCTCTCGGTCGACTACGGGGTTCAGTTCTCCGCCCGCGCGCGGCTGTCTCTCCCCATCGACGGGACCACGGTGGGCTGGGAGGGCGCGCTGCCCTTCATCCCGATGGTGGACTTTCGCGCGATGGCCGCGCGGGCCTTCGACCCCTGGGCGTGGGAGGGGGTGAACGTCGCGGGGCGCACGATGCGCGTGCGCGTGGCGACCATCTCGCTCACCGACTCGATCATCCGCATCCCTGGCATCTCGGGTGGGTTCGCCTTCGAGGCCGCGGGCGAGGTCGAGGCGAACTACCGCTCGACGCGGCTGGACTTCGGGATCTCCGCCGACCCCATCACCGCGAGCGTGAGCCGGGTGCAGGGGGCCTTCACCGCGGGGCCCTTCGTGGAGTTCTCCCCCGCGCTCGAGGGGGTGCTGGGCTACGGGGTGACCATCCACGTGTACCCGACGCTCTACGTCTCCCTCGCGGGGCGGCGGTGGAACCTCGACCTGGCCGACATCCCGATCCGGGTGCCCTTCTCGCGCGCGATCCGTTTTGATCCCTCGGTGGCGCGGCTGGGCCTGCCGGACATCCAAGCAGACGTGCGCGAGGTGGACTTCGGCGAGGTGACCCTCGGTGACTTCGCCGAGCGCTCGTTCACGCTGCGGAACATGGGCGAGGGCGCGGGGCGGGTGGTGAGCGCGAGGGGGGATGGGCCCTTCGCGCTTCCGTCGCGGTCGGGCCCGCTGCCGGTGGCGTCGCGCAGCGAGGTGGTGGTGACCTTCAGCCCGGTGCGACCGGGGCCCGTCGAGGGCACGGTGGTGGTGACCACGTCGGACCCTGACAACCCGCGGGTGCGGGTGGCCGTGCGGGGCGTGGGCGTAGAGCCCCCCGTGGTGGACGCGGGCGTCGATGCCGGGCCCCGGGCTCTTATACACATCTGACGC
>JAEYZO010000973.1 GCA_023428035.1 Pseudomonadota bacterium
GGTGAGGGGCCTGCGCGACCCGCGAGGCGAGAGCGACCAGCCCGCGAACCAGAGGGCGAGGCCGACGCCGACGAGGGCGCCGCCCAGCGCGGGCGAGCCCGGGGGAAAGCTCCCGTCGCTGGGCAGCCGCGCCGAGAAGGCCCCGAGCGATCGAGCGACCCCCGCCACGGCGAGGGCGAGGCCGACCGCCTGCGCCGCGGTGGAGCGCAGGAGCGCGCCGTAGCCGTCGGAGCCGTCGTCCGAGGAGCCCGAGGCGATCATGCGGTCGAGGAGGAGGCCCACCATCACCGCCGCGCCGGGCACCGCGGGGAGGATGTAGTGGTGGAACTTCGTCACCATCGCGCTGAAGAGCACGAAGGCCACGGTGAACCAGAGGAGGCCGACGCGGGCGACGTCCCTCTGCGCGCGCGTGGAGTCGTCGGGGACGATGAGCTTCCAGCCGGCGACGGCGGCGACCGCGAGGCCCGACCAGGGGAAGAGCGCGTAGCCGAGCTGCCAGAGGAAGTAGCGCACGCTCCCGGTGTCGCCGTGCACGCCGACCATCGTGCGGTTGATGAGGTCGTGCACCACGAAGCGCTGGATGAACTCGTCGCCGAGGCGCCCGGTCACCGCGACGTACCAGGGCATCCCCGCGCAGAGGAACACGCCGATGCCCGTCCCGACGCGCACCCGGCGGAGGTCGGCCCAGCGCGCCGTGGAGACGTAGTGCAGTAGCGCCACCGCGCCGGGGATCGCGAGCCCCGCGGGGCCCTTGCCCATCGTCGAGACCGCGCACCACAGGTAGAACATCGTGAAGTGCAGGCCCTCCTCGCGGCGCTCGCGGCGCAGCCACGAGAGCGTCCACCCGAGGAGCGCGGCCCAGAGCGCGCCCTGCACGAACGAGGGGAAGAGGGGCGTGGCCGACGCGACGCGCTCCCACGCGGGGGAGCCCGGCACGCTGTCTCGCAGCGTCGCGCCGCTGTTGCCGAAGGAGCCCGAGAAGAAGGTCTCGACCGGGAGCTGGATCCCCGCGAGGCGGTTGCGCGCGAGCATCCGCGCGCACTGCGCGGCGTTGGCGTCGTCGGGGCAGGAGAACACCACCCGCCGGGTGAGCAGGTACGCGATCTGCGGCAGCGTCACGAGCAGCACCGCGCCCAGCACCAGGTGCCAGCGCGACACCCGGAGGCTCCAGCGCCCGACGGTGAACACCCGCGCGCGGGCCCGCTCCTCGGGGTCGGTGGTCACCGCCATCGTGAAGCTCGCGATGGCCAGGGTGAGCGGGCCCACGAAGGGCATGTCGGTCATCGCCTGGTGCGCGAGGAAGAACCAGTGCGGCGAGGTCGCGAGCACCAGCGCCACGAGCGCGCCGGCCCGCGGCCCCCACGCGCGCGAGACGGCCTTGTACATCGCGTAGACCGCCGCGATGGCGAGCGCGCAGATGGGCAGCCGGATGAACCACTCCTGGATGTTGGGGCCGGCGTCGGCGCCGTAGCGCAGGCCGAACATCGACCCGAAGCCCATGCCCAGGGCGCTCATCCAGAAGATCAGGATGGGCTTGGACATGAACCAGCCCTCCTGCGCCCACCAGAGGGTGATCCAGTCGTCGCGCGCGAGGATCTCCCGGGCCACCTCGGAGTAGTGCGTCTCCCACG
Source organism: Pseudomonadota bacterium (assembly GCA_023428035.1). GTDB lineage: Bacteria > Myxococcota_A > Polyangia > Polyangiales > JAEYZO01. Next base: position 1,632 of record JAEYZO010000973.1, read on the forward strand.
GGTCCCACAGCCCGAAGGCGCCCGCGAGGGGGAGGTACAGCCCGCAGGAGACGATGAGCACCAGCGCGCCGCCGCTCTTCCACCACGGGCGCTCGTCTCCGCTCCGCTCGGCCTCGGTGCCGCGCAGGTCGAGCGGCGAGTCGCCGAGCACGCCCATCAGCCCGACGGCGGCGCCGAGGGTGAAGATCAACCCGAGCAGCACGCCGAAGCCCCCGGGCACGTGCCCCGGCAGCGCCATCAGCCCGAGCAGCAGCGCCGAAGAGACCCCGAAGACCCACCAGTCGCGCTTCGAGGCCGCGCGGGCCTCGTACTCGGTCTCGTCGACGCGCTCGTCGCTGCGGTAGGGCCCCGCGGCCCTGGGCGTCTCGGGGGTCGCCTCGGGGGTCGCCTCGGGGGTCGCCTCGGTGGAGGGCTCGTCCTCGCGCTCTTCGCTCGCCATCGCTCGACGGCTCCGGTCAGCGCGCGCCGCCGCCCGCGGGGAGCTCCGCGCGCACGAGCACGAACTTGTTCTGGTCCCACGCGGTGGTGATCTCGCGCGCCGTGCCCCCCGCGTTGCGCACGTGCGAGAGCACGTTGGCGCCGTGCGAGCGCTCGGTGACGAAGTACACGGTCTGCCCGCGGTGGTTGTCCATCCACTGCCGGATGTGGTTCGAGCAGAACGGCAGGTCGCCGCAGTCGAGCATCGCGCAGCGGCCGCCCGTGTAGAAGTTCTCGCCCTTCCAGTTCATCTGGTAGGCCGCGATGGGGTCAGCGGTGTAGCGCGCGTCCTCCCCGACGTGCACCTCGCCGGGGCCGCGCGCGCGGCGCATCGCGTAGTAGCGCTCGAAGAGCGTGCGCTGCGACCAGTGCCGCGACACGTCGACCATGTACACGTCGAGGGCCCAGGCCGCGAAGACGAAGCCCGTCGCCACCATCGCCCGCACGCCCCACCTCCGCAGCGGGTGCACCGCGAGGGCGAGGCCCGAGAGCACCGCGAGCGCCGCGAAGCCCACCATGATCGGGTGGTAGTCGAAGCTCTCCGTCGGCCACATGCGCTCGTACTGGTACGTGAAGAGCTGCAGGAGCCGCTGGTAGCCCGGGGGCCGGGTCTGCCCGTGGTAGGCGAGGTCGCGCGCGACGAAGGCCGTCACCGCCAGCGCGCCCAGCGCCATCGCGCCGTAGGTCACCGGCCCGTAGCGGTCGTCGTCGGCCGCCACCGCCCGCGCGGCCTCGGCGCGCTCGGGGGCGT
>JAEYZO010000044.1 GCA_023428035.1 Pseudomonadota bacterium
GGTGAGGGCGGCGCGCTTCACGAGCGTCACTGCGCGCGGACGAACACCGCCGACTGCCACGGGCCCAGGGTGACCGAGGCCGCGCCCCCCGTGCCCACGGTGAGGGTCGAGGGCTCGCCCGGGAGGAGGTTCCGCAGGCGGGTGCCCTCGGGCAGGCTCACGGTCATGGTGGTGCCCCCCGACGCGGTGGTGGAGCTGCCGTCCTTGGCGTGGATGACCACCAGGGCGTAGTCGCTCCCGTCGACGCGCTCGAAGGCCATCATCCCGGCGTCTTCTTCCATGCCGGTGTGCTCGGTGGTCCAGCGGAAGGCGAGGCTGCCCCGGCGGAGCGCCGAGTGTTCGCGGCGGATGCGGAGGAGGCTCTGGGTCCACCCGAAGGTGCTGGGCGAGCCGTCGCCGCGGGTGGCCGCGGTGCTGAAGCCCGACTCCCACATCCGCTCGCGGTTCGCCGGGTCGTTGCCGCCGCGGAAGTCCTGCTCGGTGCCGTAGTAGATGCACGGGATGCCGTCCTCCGTGAGGAGGAAGGTGAGCGCGGCGTGCAGGCGCTGGCGCAGCCGGGCGACGTCGGCGGGGCCCTGCACGATCGCGCTGGAGCAGTCGCGGCCGCTCCCTCGGCGGATGTCGTCCACCACGGTGGGGTTCATCCCGTAGAGGAAGCGGGAGACGTCATGGTTGTCCATGAAGTTCACCAGCGCGCGGTTGGGCGGGACCCCGACCCCGTTGGGCTGCGGCGCGGCGGAGTAGTTCGTCTCGCGGTCGCGGAAGAGGTTCTCGACGTCGCGGGTGTGGCCGTCGCCGCACTGGAAGATGTTGTCGAAGACCCGGTACTTCTGCGGGAAGTAGAACACCGAGTCCATCTCGTTGGGGTTGGTGTACGAGCCCACGAGCGCGTCGTCGCCGTCGAAGGCCTCGCCGAACATGAAGAAGTTGCGCTTGCCCGCGCGCGCGGCGCGCTCGCGGATCTGCGCGCCGAAGTACTGCCAGAACCCGTGCTCGACGTGCTTGAGGGTGTCGATGCGAAAGCCGTCGATGTCGGTGAGCTCGACCCAGCGCCAGTAGGCCTCGACCATGGCGAGGCGCACCCGCGGGTCCTCGGTGTTCACGTCCTTCAGGCCGCCGGGGAAGTCTCCGAGGAGGGTCTGCTCGCCGGGCTGGTTGTTGACGTTCTCGTACGAGGTGATGCGCCCGCGGCGGTGGTAGCCCTCGGGCGACGCGAGGATGGCCTGCGAGGGGAGGATGTCGGACCGCGGCGGCACCCTGAAGATCTCGGGCATGTTCAAGAACACGATGGGCGCGTCGCCCGCGGGGCCGAGCGAGGTGAAGGCCTGCACGGGCCCGCGGCGGTTGTAGTCCGGGTCGTACTCGGTGACCCGAGAGAGCGGAGACGACACCCCGCCGGGGTTCTGGAACTGCGACACCTCGCCCGAGCCCGCGAGGAACTCGTCGGGGCGGCCGTTGTTGTTGATGTCGTAGAAGAACATCTGACCCATGTGGTTGGTCACGATGTCGACGATGACCTTCATCCCGCGGGCGTGGCACTCGCGCACGAGACGTCGCAGCGAGGCGAGGTCGCCGAAGTGCGGGTTGAGCAGGGTGAGGTCCGAGGCCCAGTAGCCGTGGTAGGCGTCGAAGCCCGCGTCGGTGTCGACGTTGCGGACGACGGGCGAGATCCAGAGGGTGGTGACCCCGAGGGACTGTAGATAATCGAGGCGGTTCACCACGCCGAGCCAGTCGCCGCCCTGGTAGCGACCGAGGTTGCTTCGGTCGACCCGGTGGTCGTTGCTGGTGTCGCCGTCTTCGAAGCGGTCGACGAGGAGCTGGTAGATCACCTCGTCGCGCCAGTCGGTGACGTGAGAGCCCAGGGGCTGGGTGGTGTACGGGTCGAGGTCGCTCCAGCACGAGCTGGAGGCCGAGGCGAGCAGGGCGAGCGCCCCCGCGGAAAGCCAACGTCGCACGGGGAGAGACTCTACACGCGAACCACGGACGAGGAACGTCGCTCGAACGACCCCGGGGATTGCGCGCGACGCCGAAGGGTGTGGCACCATCGCGACGCGCCGCGAGCGGAGGAGTGACCCGCGACGCGCGCTGAGGAGGTATCTCGATGGCAGGCAATCCCGGTGGTGGCGGTTGGGGCGGTGGTGGTGGTGGTCCCTTCGGCCCGCCCGGAGGCGCGCCTCCCGGTGGTGGCGGCTACGGCCCCCCGGGCGGCTTCGGTCCCCCCGGAGGCCCGCCCCCGGGTGGATTCGGTCCCCCCGGAGGCGCTCCCCCTGGAGGCTTCGGGCAGCCCCCGGGCGGCGGCTTCGGGCAACCGCCGGGTGGGTTCGGGCAGCCCCCGGGCGGCTTCGGGCAGCCCCCGGGCGGTTACCCCCAGCAGGGCTTTCCGCCTGCGCCGGGCGGCTTCGGGCAGGGGGGCTTTCCGCCGCCGCAGAAGTCGAACACGGGGATGTTCATCGGCATCGGCGTGGGCGTGATGGTTCTCGCCTGCGGCGTCTGCGGCGTCATCGGCTACATGAAGTCCAAGAAGGACCAGCAGACCTTCGGCCCCCTCGCCGCCGCGTGCCGCGGCCAGGGCGTCGCCGGCGCCCGGATGTACAACCCCGCGTCGCCCCCGCACCGCCTCGTCGGCGTGCGCAACAGCGGCGGCGACTGGACGGTCTCCACGGGCCTCATCCCCTCGTCGCGGCGCTCTGACAACGTCGCCAACACCGACGTCGTCGCCTGCCTCGGCCCCGACACCGAGCAGACCATCGCCACCTGCGAGGTCTGGTCGACCCGCAACGGCCTGCGCGTGCCCGGCACCACCCGCAACTACCCCCGCGTCCGGCGCTTCAGCACCATCCGGCTCGTCTCAGCGCAGACCGGCGTGGTGCTCAACACCGGCGTGGTGGCCGGCCCCATGCCCTCGACCTGCAACGGCTACGTAGGCCGCCGCGCCAGCGCGAGCACCTTCCGCGGCTCGCTCCCTGGCTCCACCGAGATCGGGCAGTACCTCGACACCCTGCCCGGCCTGTAACCACACCCGAACTTCGTTTCGTATGTCCGCGACCGCCCTCTCCCGCCGGGGGTTCCTGTCGTGCGCCGGCTCCGCCCTCGCGGCGGCGTGCGCGTCGAGCCCCCGCCCCTCCCTCGACCACCCCGCGCGACTGCGCGAAGACCCCCGCGTGGGGGTCTTCGTGTCGTCGCCCTGGGGCTTCACCACCTCGTCGTACTGGATCGAGGGCCCCGACGGCCTCGTGCTCATCGACGCCCAGCTCCTGCCCTCGGCGGCGCGCCGCGCGCTCGAGCTCGCGGAGTCGGTCACGGGCAAGCGGGCGGTGCTCTGCGTGGTGCTGCACGCCAACCCCGACAGGTACAACGGCGCGGGCGTGTACCGCGACCGGGGCGTCCGCGTGGTGTCCGCGCGGCAGGTGGTGGAGCGCATCCCGGCGATCGACGTCGAGAGACGTCAGTCCTTCGCGGCGCGCTACGCGCCTGACTACCCCGAGCGGCTGGTGGTGCCCGACGCCTTCGGCGACCGCACGCAGGTCCTCTCCGCCGCGGGGCTGCGCCTGAGCGCGAACGTGCTGGGGCCGGGGTGCTCCAACGCCCACGTCGTCGTCGAGTGGGAGGGGCACGTCTTCACGGGCGACCTCGTGGCGAACCGCAACCACTCCTGGCTGAAGGAGGCCGACGTCGACGGATGGGTGCAGCGCATGAGCGAGGTGCGCGAGCTGCGGCCGCGCTGGGTGCACCCCGGCCGCGGGCCCACGGGCGGGAGCGAGCTCCTCGACGAGCAGGTGACCTACCTGCGCTACGTGCAGGGCCTCGTGCGCGAGACCCGGCCGCGGTTTCCGCCTGACCCCGAGGCCATCGCCGAGGTGCGCCGACGCGTCGAGGCGCGCTACCCGGGCTATGGCTTCCCGGCGTTCCTCGAGCAGGGCGTGGCCGAGGAGTACCGGCGTCAGGCCGAGCGCAACCGCTCCGCGTCGGGGTGATCCGAGCGCCGTCGTCGCGATACCTTCGCGGCCGCTGATGGAGCCACGCAACCGCCCCCTCGAACGCGCCGCGACCGCCCACGCCGTCGCGACGCCGGCCACCGCCCACGCCCACGGCCCTCGGGTGGGTCCCCTGCGCGCGCGGCTCGCGGCGCTCTTCGACGTCACCCACGACTCCCGCGAAGGCACCGTGGCGGCGATGCTGGAGCGGCACGCGCGCGACTCGGCGGCCTACTGGCTCCAGCTCCTGCTGGCGATGGGCATCGCGACGCTGGGCCTGGTGCTCGACTCCACGGGGGTGGTGATCGGCGCGATGCTGATCTCGCCCTTGATGGGCCCCATCGTGGAGCTCGGGATGGGCCTCGCGGCGGGCTCGGGCTTCCTCGCGATGCGCTCGGCGGTGCGCGCGGGTGGCTCGGTGGGGCTGGTGGTCCTCGGGGCGATGGCGGTGACGGCGCTCCTGCCGATCCACGAGGTCACGCGGGAGATCTCGGCGCGCACGTCTCCCACGGTGCTCGACCTCTTCGTGGCGCTGTGCTGCGCGCTCGCGGCGGCCTTCGCGGTGGTGCGCCCCTCGGTGGAGACGGCGTCGACGGCGGCGGGCACGGCCATCGGCATCGCGCTGGTGCCGCCGCTGTGCGTGGTGGGCTTCGGCCTCGGGACGCGGCAGGCCGAGGTGGCGCGCGGGTCGGCCCTTCTGTTCACCGCGAACTTCAGCGCGATCATCTTGTTCGCGCTGTTGTGGTTCAAGCTCCTGGGCTTCGACACGGTGCCCGTGAAGGAGCTCGAGGAGCGCGTGCTCGCGGGCGACCGCGGCGACCGGCGCATGGCGCGCACGGCGCAGAAGCTGAGAGACGTCTTCGGCGCGCGCTACGGCAGGGTGCTTCGCCTGGTGATGCCGCTGGTGCTGGTGGGGGCGGTGTATTTCCCGCTGCGCGGCGCGCTGGAGGAGGTCGCGTGGCAGGAGCGCGTGCGCGCGGGGCTCAGTCGGATGATCGCCGAGGCGCCCATCGCGCAGGCTGCGGTGCGGCAGGTGATGGTGATCGAGCGGCACACGGTGGCGGTGCGGCTGGTGGTGGTGTCGTCGCCGGAGCGGGCGGAGCGCCTGGAGCGCGACCTCCAGAACCGGGTGGCGGCGCTCGCGGGGGTGGTGCCGTCGGTGACGGTGACGCCGGTGCCAGACTACGAGTCGCTGCGCGCGACGGCGGCGGTGCTGCAGCGCCCCGCGGCGGTGGAGGCGCCTCCGCCGCCGGC
>JAEYZO010000254.1 GCA_023428035.1 Pseudomonadota bacterium
GGCGCGTGCCGCCCGTCGCTCGGGACCCGCGCTCGGCCCGACTGGGGGCTGCAACCCGAGCCCGCGCGGAGCTCGATCGCCGCGCTCCGCTGGCGGATCCCCCTCGCGGTCACCACCGACCTCGACGCGCACCCCCAGAACCGAGGGACGCCGACCGTCGACGCCGAGCGGGGAGTAGTGTTCTTCGGCGCTCTCGACCACGGCGTCTACGCGGTGCGGGTCTCCGACGGCGCGGTGCTCTGGCGCTTTCAGACCCTCGGCGCCGTCGAGGGCGAAGGGGCGCTCGACGGCGGAACCCTCTACGTCGGCTCTGACGACGGGGCCCTCTACGCGATCGACGCGACGAGCGGTCGCTTGCGCTGGCGCTACGGCACCACCGCCCAGGTGATCCGCCGTCCGGTGGTGACGAACGATTCTGTCTACTTCGTGAACGCCGACGACGCGGTCTTCGCGGTGAACCGGGTGAGCGGGGAGCAGCGCTGGCGTTTTCGCCGCGAGCCGCCTGGAGGCATCACCGGGAGCGGGCACGCGGGGCTCCTCTACCTGAACGACCGCCTGCACACGGGGTTCTCCGACGGGCACATCGTCGCGATCGAGGTCGGCGAGGGGTCCGCGGTGTGGGAGCGCGACACCGCGAGCGACACCGAGTCCGCGGAGGGCGCCACCGAGGCGCATCGGCTCATCGACGTCGACACCACCCCCGTTTTCGTCGAGGGGAGCATCTTCGCCGCGTCGTACACCGCAGGGCTCTACGCGCTCGACCCCGACGGGGGCGGGGTGCGTTGGCGGCTCGAGCGCCTCAACGACATCACGGCGCTCGCGACCGACGGCCGCGACCTCTTCGCCACCTCGTCGACGCTGGGCCTCATGCGCATCGACCCGACCGACGGGCGGGTGATCTACGCTCGCTCCTTCGACACCGGGGGTCTCGGAGAGCCGGTGGCCGCTGGCGGAATGCTCTTCGTGCCCGCGGCCGATCAGACGCTCTGGGTGGTGCGGTCGCGAGACGGAGAGCCACTCGAGGGGCTGGGCCGCGAAGGCGTCACGGGGCGACCGGCCCTGGCGAGCCCCTGGCTGTTCTTCTCGACGAACATGGGCGTCGCGTACGGGATGCGCCTGGACACGCCGAACCCCGGCTGAACCCCAGTCGCGGTCCCGGTCGACGTTCTGGTCTGCAAGGGGGCGAGGCCGTGCTGTCGCGTCTACGCGCGGCCGTGTTCGTGCGCTCGGGCTTCGCTCGGGCTTCGCGACGCGGCTGAATTCCTGAGAGTTCACGGGGAGATCGGGGCCGAACCCCGGCTTGGCCCCAGGTTGAACACTTCGCATAATAAGCATTCTGTAAACTCTGGATTCGCCGCCTGCGGGGCTGGGGGGTCCCAGGGGCTCCTCCCCGCGCCCGTCGGCGGCCCTCCCCGCGCCAATGGGTGGTTTCCGCTGGGGGGTCTCTCGGTGGGTCTGAGCTCCAGGCCGTGGTCCCCACCGAGCGCGATTCACGCGTTCGCGTCGACCTCGCCTCGCGCTACCGCGGGCACAGCCCGTGGGCGCAGCGCTCTCCTGTGGTCAGACGCGTCCCTCAGCGACACGTCGTGAACTGCGCGGCCGGGATAACGCTAACGCGCGGCTTCAGACCGACCGTTTGGTCGGTGCCGCCGCCTGCTTCGTACCTCCCAGTCGGGATTCGCGGGCTCTACATTCCGAAGGGTCGGTACCTGGGCGTGACTGGCCTGGAGTCGACAGAACTGCGCGTTCTGTTGACTGGCTACCGCCCTCGCGAGTTGGCGCCCTGTCGTCGTCGCGACGACTCGGTCGCGAGCTGTCCGCAGGCGGCGCCGATGTCCTTGCCGCCGCTGTAGCGACGAACTACCGGCACCCCGAGGCGCGCGAGGGCGTCGTGGAAGGCGGCCCGCTCCTCCTCCGTCGGCGGGCGGTACGGCAGGCCCGGGACGGGGTTCCACTCGATGAGCGAGAGGCGCGCCGGCATGACCTTCAGGAGCGCAGCGATCGCCTCGGCCTCGGCCGGGTCGGTGTTCACGCCCCCCATGAGCGCGAAGGCCAGCATGACGAGCCTCCCCGTGGTCTCGCGGTAGCGAGCCGCGGCCTTCACCACCTCGGCGATCGGGTACCGACCTTCCATCGGGACCAGCGACCGCCGCAGCGCGGCCTGCGCGCTCGTGACCGAGATCCCGAGTCGCGCCCTCACCCGCGCCGCCGCGAGCTTCTCGATGCCCGGGACGATCCCCACGGTGCAGACCGTCACGTTGCGCCCGTCGATCGCCAGGCCCGAGGGCTCGGAGATCACCTCCAGGGCTCGCAGAACCGCGTCGACGTTGTGCAGGGGCTCGCCCATCCCCTGAAAGACCACTCCGTGCACACGACCCTCGCCCGACGCGCGGAGCTCGCGAGAGACCACTCGCACCTGCTCGACGATCTCCCAGGCTTCGAGGTTTCGGCCCAGGCCCATCAACCCCGTCGCGCAGAACGCGCAGCCCATGGCGCAGCCGACCTGCGAGCTCACGCACACGACGAAGCGCCCTGGCTTCTCCAGGGGGATGCGGACCGTCTCGACGACCGCGCCGTCGGGGCACTCGAGCGCGAACTTCACGAAGGGGTCTTCGCGCGACGCGCGACGGTCCCGCACCCGCAGCTCACCCACGCTGTACGCGGACCTCGCCGCCTCGCGTACGCGCGACCGCACCTGCGACACGCCGTCGAAGCTCGGGTGACCCTTCTGTACGACGTGGGAGACGAGCCTGCGGCCCTCGGCGACGGTCGCGCCCACCTCGCTCAAGCTCGAAGCGACGCTCTCTGGGGTCTCTCCCTGGATGGGTCGTGGCACGGGCCGAGCGCCTAGCACGCGTCGTCCGCTTCTGGAATCGCAGCCCCCAGGTGGTATACGGTCCCGATGGACCCGAAGCTGCGACGGCTCCGAGAGATCCTCGGCGAGATGCCCTCGGTGCTCGTGTGTTTCTCGGGCGGCGTCGACAGCGCCTTCGTGCTGAAGGTCGCCCACGACGTGATCGGCGACCGAGCCCTCGGGATGACCGCGCTCTCGCCGGCGCTCCCCGAGAGCGAGCGCGAAGAGGCCACGGCGCTCGCTCGGGAGCTGGGCCTGCCTCACGTCGCGGTGTCGTCGCAGGAGATCGACGACCCCAACTACGCCGCGAACCCGACCAACCGCTGCTACTTCTGCAAGTCGGAGCTGTACCGCGTGGCGCGCCGCGAGGCCGAGCGCAGGGGCATCGCCGTAGTCGCCAACGGCACGAACCTCGACGACCTCGGCGACTACCGCCCGGGGCTCGACGCCGCCGACGAGGGCGCGGTGCGCTCGCCCCTGCTCGAGGCGGGCTTCACCAAGGCCGACGTTCGCCGCTGCGCGAAGGAGGTCGGCCTCCGAGTGTGGGACAAGCCCGCCGCCGCGTGCCTCGCGTCGCGCATCCCCTATGGCACGGCGGTGACCTCTCCGCGGCTGCGCCAGATCGACGCCGCCGAGCGCGGTGTGCGCGCGCTCGGGCTGCGCCAGGTCCGGGTGCGCTATCACGGCGAGCTCGCGAGGGTCGAGGTCGCGCAAGAAGAGATCGAGCGCGCCTTCGCGCTGCGGCGGGAGGTGTCGGCGGCGTGCAAGGCCGCGGGATTCGCCTTCGCGACGCTCGACCTCGACGGCTACCGCGTCGGGTCTCACAACGAGGTCGTGCGCCTCCGGGTGCTCAGCACCTGATGCGCGCCGTGGCGCTCGCGGCTCTGGTCGCGCTCGTCGCGCCGCGCGCGGGGGC
>JAEYZO010000115.1 GCA_023428035.1 Pseudomonadota bacterium
GATCTCGACCGTGGGAACGCAGGAGCCGCCGCCGTCGGGGCGAGGTCCACCGTCGACGCCCGGGGTGCCGCCACCGTCGACACCGGGGGCGCCGCCGCCGTCGACGCCGGGAGTTCCGCCACCGTCGACGCCGGGAGCGTCGTCGTCGCCGCCGCATGCGGGAGAGACGAGGAGGAGCGCGAAGAGAAGGGTGGAGACGAGGCGGAGAGTCATCGCGGAAACCTCGGGTGATGGGCGGCGAGATTGGGACAGAGACCGACACGGTGTCGGTGTTGACGGCCGAAATGACGTCGTAGCCTGATCCAAGATTGACGTCGTAGCGATCCGCGCCGGTGGCCGCGCTGACGTCGTACGCGGGACCACGCCGAGGTCGTAGAGCTACGACGCACGCGGCCGATCGGACTCGCGATCGTGCGACCGCTGCGGCCGCGCGAATCGCGACGCGTGCACTCCGCGGAAACGCGCACGGCCGCGCTCGTCGTAGACCCGGATGGGCATACGACGGGCGCGGCCGCGTGCGTGCTCGCCGGTCACGCTGGATCGGGGCGCTCGCGCCAGTGGGGCTGGAGGAGGACGCGGTTGACCTGGGGGAGGTCGACGGTCTTGATGCGATCGCGGACGGCTTCGAGGAGCGCGCCGAGGCAGAGGTTTCGCACGCGTCGGAGGACGCCTTCGGAGGCGCGTGCGACGAGGGCGAGGGCGTCGTCGGTGAAGACGGCGTGGGGGAGTCCGGCACGATCGAGCTCGGCGCGCACGAAGGCGAGGATGTCGTCGGGGGCGAGCTTTCGGAGGAGGACGGAGTAGGTGACGCGCCCGCGGAGGTCGTCGTTCGGCGCGAGGGCGAGCTTGGTGAGGAGCTCGGGCTGTGCGACGAGGACGAGGTTGTGGTTCTTGGGGAAGTCCTCGAAGAGCAGACGAAGGCGCCGGAGATCGCGCACGTCGAGGAGGTGGGCGTCGTCGACGATGGGGGCGAGCATCTTTCCGGAGTGATTGATGCGATTGGCTTCCTCGATGAGGCGCTTTTCGCAGCGGTAGTCGCGGCCTTCCAGGTCGATTTGAAAGGCCTGACATAGCACGCGGAGGACGCTCGAGTAGGTGTGAAGCGAGCGGTTGACGACCGGCGTGATCAGGCGCTTGGGATCGTGCTGGACGAGGGCTTGTTTGATGACGCTCTTTCCGGTGCCGGGTTCGCCGACGACGAGGCAGAGACCGCCCTGCTGGCAGTGGACGCGCAGGGTCTCGAGGACCTCGGCCTGGTGCGGCAGGAGGACGAGCCCGTCGAGGGCGAAGGGCTGTCGGTCGAGGCCGAAGTGCGCGCGGATCATCGCTCGCCTCCGTCGAACGAAGCCATCGAGGACTCGGCCGAAGCCGGGGGCTTGCGGTCGTTGCCGAGGAGGTCGACGGGCCAGGCGCGGCCCATGCGTTCGCCCTTGAAGAAGACGATGACGGCGTCGGGCTGTCGTCGGTGGAAGCGGATGTGGACCTTGCGGGAGCGGAGGTCGCGCGGCGCCTCGTATCGTGTGCGACGGAACGAGAAGGTGTTGTCGGCGAGCACGGAGCGTTCTTCTTCGACGAAGAAGAGCTCGTCGTTGACCTCGTTTGGCGGCAGGAAGCGCACTCGCGGAAGGTCGAGCCCGAAGCGGTCGATCGGCCGCATTTGAAGGCTCGAATGTTCGACGGAGTTGTATTCGTCTTCGACCCATCGTTGAAACGCGCGATTGAGCAGGTCGACGCTGCCGAGATCGAGCGCACGCGTCAAGAAGCTCTCGCGGACGGTGCGGAAGAATCGTTCGATCTTTCCCTTGGCAGCGCCGTCACGCACGGGCGCGTGGCAGAGGAGCGTGCCGATGCGGAGGCAGATCTGGGCGATCTCCTTGGAGGTGTAGATGGAGCCGTTGTCGACGTAGAGGGTCTGGGGAACGCCGCGCTTGTAGAGGGCGCTCCGAAACGCGGCGACGAGGGTGTCGGTGTTCTCGAGGAGGAAGAACTCGCCGTGGCAACAGACGCGGCTGGCGTCGTCGAGGAAGGCGATGAGCCTGGCCTGGGCGTGCCCGTTCGGGGTGCGGACGTAGGGGCCGACGAGAGTGTCGGCCTGCCACATCTCGTTCGCATGGGCCTTGGCGAAGGCGAGGCGACGCTTGGCTTCGTGCGCGGTCTCCGGGGCGAGGAGGCCGTGGGTCTTCACGACGCGGCGGAAGGTGTTGGGGGCGATCTCGGCGCGCTGGAGCAGGCCGTGCTCGAGGCAGACGCGGTAGAGGGCGGCGACGTTGCGGGGATGGCCGTCGCGGAAGTGGCGTCGTGCTTGCTCGACGACCTCGGCGACCTCTTCGACGGTCATCTTGCGCGGCACGCCGCGGTCGCGGCGCGTCCTCGGATGGACGGTGGTGATTCCGTCCTTCTTGTAGCGCGAGTACCAGGTTTGAATGGTGCGCCAGGTGAACTGGAATCGGCGCCCGTCTTCGTCGGTGAACGACGTGCCGGCGACGTGCCGAATGCGGGCGACGATGGTGTTTCCGGGGGCGTGCTCGATGGCGCCGAGCACGCGCATCTTCAGGTAGGGGCTGACTCGCTTCACGTGCGGACCTCCTCGGGTCGAGAGGAGAGCGAGGTACGTGAGCGGCCCGACGTCGGACATCGGCGTGTTCGGTGGGCGGTGTCGGGACGCTTGGCGGGCGCGTGCGGGTCGGACGAGAACGAGGCCGTGCGGTCGAGCGGAGCGCGTGACGGTTCACGCGAGGAGCGAGCGTTGGAACGTGTGCTGGTAGCGGTCGAAGGAGGCGAGGTCGGCGCCGAGGATGGCGCGCAGGTGTGCGACGAGCTGCGCGTCGGCGGACGCGCTCGAGGCCTCCGGCGGTGGCGCGCGGGAGAGCAACGTCGTGCGGAGCGCGTGACGCGCGCGGGCGAGACGGTCGCGGAGGCGGTAGCCCGTGCGCAGCGACATGGCGGAGAGCGCGCGCCACGCGGCGGCACAACGCGCGCCGTGGGCGAGCGCGACGAAGAGCGCGAACCAGGTGTTGGCGCGCACGACGTGTCGCACGATCACCGAGGCGAGCCGGACGGCGACGGTGCGACCGCAGCCGCCTCGTCGACCGCGATCGGAGCAGAACAGGCGCCGACCCCGGACGACGCGTTCGCTCGAACGCTCCGCGTAGCCGAGCACCCGCCCGTGGCCCACCAGCCAGCCCACGCGCCGGCAGTGCTCACACGCGCGGAGCTTCGCGCCCCACAGCGCGCCGGCCAGCTCGGCTTCGTCCGCGACGAACCACCGGGCGAACCTACGGTGACCGTCGGCCGCGGCCAACAATCCCGCGGGCGTGCGCGCGGCCGAGATCCAGCGGCGCGCGGAGCAGGAAACTACGAGGTCATTCTCGGCGGGTGATCGCGCGGACCTACGATCGGTAGCCGGCCTTCAACAGTTCGCGGTCTCGAGCAGCGAGTAGAAGATCGCTGCGACCTGGGTTCCGCGCTCGGACTTGCTGCCGAAGTGGTTGCGGCGACCGACTACTGGACCCCGAAGCGCGCGCTCGGTGCGGTTGTTGTCGAGCGGGATGCGCGGGTCGTCGAGGAAGCGCTCGAGCATCTTGCGGTTGCCGTACGCGTAGCGCGCGGCCTCGCCGATCGAGGTGCTCT
>JAEYZO010000276.1 GCA_023428035.1 Pseudomonadota bacterium
GCCTAACCCCAGCCAGAGGCGACGCTCACGATCGCTCAACCGGCGCTGCGCCGCGCCCGCCAGCGAGGGGCGATGCCCAACAGCCCCATGAAGCTCGCTCTCCATCACGGGATCAATGGCTCGACGAGGGGATCGCATCGACGTACTCGCGGTGCTCCAGGGCGGCTTCGATGATGGCGCTGGCGTCGATCTCGTAGCGCTGATCGCGCGCGCCGCGGACGAGGTAGAAGGCCCGGCCGCCGTCGACGGTCTCGCGCACGTTGGGGTCGTCTTGCAGCTCGACGGGCACCACCGTCTCGCCCTGACGCAGCACCGCCACCCACGAGTACCACCCGCGGCCCTTTCCCCCGACCGGGACGTTCCACAGCACCTGCCCGCCGCGGATCGAGACCAGACCGACGGGCTCGCGGTGCTGGTCGCCATAACACACGCAGTAGCGAACCCCCGGCGGCAGCGCGCAGGGGTCATCAGGCTTCGCGTGGGGACAACGGACTGCGACGCGCACCGTGCGGCTCATCGCGCTCACTCCACCGTCCACAGGCGCCGGGCGAGCACCTGCTCCATGAACAGCTCCATCGGCGAGAACCGAAACCACCGCGTCGGGTTCTTGCCGTAGGGCAGCGACGAGATCGCCTCGCCCGCGAGCTGCGACTCGATGGCGATCTTCGTCTGGTCGAGGTTGGGGTCGAGCTTCGACGGCTGCGGCAGCTCCGGCGGCACCTTCGGCGCCTCCATCAAGCGCAGCTGGGTCTTCTGCGCGACGGAGTCCTCCGCGAAGGCGTAGCTCTTTCGGTCACGGAGACCGACCACCGGGGGCGACTTGGGCTCGTGGCTCATCGATTCACTCTCATCGCTTCGTCGGGTCGAAGGGGAACGCCGGCATCGCCGGCATCGCGGGCGGCGAGAGCGTCGCGACGAGGGACTCCCACCGCTGCTTCGCCAGGAAGGCCTCGGGCGTCGAGCCCGCGGCCTGCGCGGCCATCGACACGGCCTGCTGCTGCTGCTGCGCCATCCACGCGAGCTGCTCCGGAGGAAGGCCCATCATCGCCACGCCCTGGGTCATCCGCTGCCACTGCTCCCGCGCGAGGAGCTGCTCCGGCGTGGCGCCCTGCTGCGCCGCGAGGGCGGCGACCTGCGACCAGAGCTGCTGCGTCGCCAGGGCCTGCGGGGTCGTGCCCTGCTGCGCGGCGAACATCGCGTACTGCGGGAGCTGCTGCGCGAGCATCCACGCCATGGCGTCGAGGGGGCTCTGCGGCATCGCGGGCGGCATCGCGGGCATCGCCGGCATCGCGGCGGGCATCGCGAAGGGCGCGGCGCTCGCGAAGGGGTTGGGCGGCGGCTCCGCCCCAGCACCCGGCGGCGTCGCACCAGCAGGGGGCATGGCTGCGACAAGCGGGGGGGCGGCTGCGACAAGCGGGGGTACGGCCGCGGTAAGCGGGGGTACGGCCGCGACAGGTGGCACCCCCGGTGACGCCATCGGAGGGAAGCCCGGCACGGACGGGAAGCTCGCTCCGCCCATCGGGTTGAAGGGCGCCGCGGGCATCGCGGGCGGTGTCTGCGGTACTGCCGCGCGGGCGACGGGCTGCGCGGGGTTCTCGGCGAGTCGGTTGGCGTCGTCTTCGGGCGGAGCGCCGAAGGGCCGGTACCAGGGGATCTTGCGCCCCTGGTCTTCGAGCCAGAGGTCGAAGCCCAACACACCGTGCCGACCCGGCGCGCGGTTCTTGAAGAAGTTGGCGGCGTCTTCGCTGGAGTGGTGCGCGCCGAGGAGCCCCAGCGCGACCGCGGCCTTGCGGTGCGTTCCCTCGGAGGGCGAGACGAAGCTCACGTCGATGGTGAGCCGGTCCGAGAGGAGCGAGACCTCTCCGTCGGAGATCTCCTTGGCGATGTCGGTCTCGTGGAGGAGGGCCATCAGCCGCTCCTGAACGCGCTGCGCCATCATCTGCTCGACGCTCCGCAGCCCGTCGCGGACGATGTCGCCGAAGCCCCACCCGTTGCCGAGGAGCACCAGGGAGAACTCCACCACCCGCTTCTGGCCGGGACCCCGCGACGCTCCGAGCACCCACCGGGGCTCGCCCTGCGCCTGCGTGAGCGTGAAGAGCCGGTTGCGGGAGAGGTCGAGGATGCCCTCGGGGGTGCGGCCGTGTTCGAGGCACACGCCGGCGAGCACGCGCGCGACGAGCTCGATGATGTAGCCGACGTAGACCCTGGCGCGGCGCTCGGCGGTGGCGCGTCGCGACTCGGCGATGACCTGCGGCGAGTCGAGGAGCGCGCGGCCCGAGAGGCTCTGCCGCACGGCGCTGGCGAGGCGGGTGTACGAACCCACTCCGGGCATCACGCACGCGCCGCGGCGGTCGGAGTCCGACGCGCCCACCAGCGAGCGGAGGTAGACGGAGCCGCCGAAGAAGAGGGAGGTGGAGAAGACGTGAGGGTGCAGCCCTCCGTGACCGAGCTGCCCGTTGCGCGCGAGGGTGTCGTCGACGAGGACTTCGAGGGAGCCCCCGCCGAGGTCGAGGTACACGCGGAACATCTTGTCCGACGGGGTGTGCCCCGCGGCGGCCTGGGCCTCGTCGACGAGGGGCCGCGTGGGGAACACGAAGTCAGCGCCGGTGAGGGACTTCAAGCGCTCTCCCGACACCTCGGCGGCGCGGCGGAGGGTCTCGAGGTCGGTCTCGTCGAAGGCCAGCGGGAAGCTGTAGTTGACGTTCACCGTGCGGGGCAGGGCGATGTCCTCCGCGAGGATGGCCGCCGAGGTCATCAGCATCGCGGCTTCGAGGAAGCGCGATTGCAGCGCCTGCACGATCTCGGGCCGGGCGAGGGCGGACTTGTCTCGGGCCACGGCGCGGAGCCACTTGAACTCCGAGACGATGTTCTCGCTCGCGTTGCCCTGCACCCCGCGCAGGGGGACGCCGAAGTCCTTTCCGAACATCAGCCCGAGGATGGCGGCCTCGGAGGCGAGGTCGGTCCACCGGCGGTGCGAGGCGAGCTCGCTCGGCAGGAGGTCTCGCGCGGGCCCCGACCACTCGCCGCCGGGCCAGAGGTCCAAGCCTCGGGTGAGCGTCGGGGGCCCTCCATCCACGAGGAAGTGCGTGGTGCTCGCGCGCTCTCTCCCTCGCTCGGGAGAGACGCACTGCAGCGTTCCGTCGCGGCGCTTGATCGCGACCACGGTGTTCGAGGTGCCGAAGTCCAGCCCGAGCGACCAGCTCTCCGCGGACTGCACATCCACCGCGGGAGGCACCGGGAGGAGCCCTCCGCCGATGGGCTCGGGCTCCGCGCCGGGCGCGCCAGGCTGGCGGAACTCCACCGCGATCCACGCGGGTCGGCCCTGGGCGGTGGCGCCGATGAGCCCCGTCGGCGAAGACTCTCCCTCGCGGCCGACCTCCTGATCCATGGGGACCACTTCGAGCGAGGTCTCGCTGGCGGGACGTCCGTCGGGGTCCGAGGGTGGGACGAGCATCCGAGCGCGCAGGAACCTCCCCTGCGCGAAGAGGGTCATGCCCTCTTCGGTCGCGGCGTTGATCGAGGCGACGTAGTACCGCCACGCGTGCGTGGGCTGCTTGAGGTTGGGCCAGAGCCGCACCGTGACCCCGCGGAAGGCCACGCTCTCGACGTCGGTGGCGCTCGCGCTGAAGGGGTTGGCCGTGAGGAGGTCGCACTCCCAGGTGGGCCACTCGGTCGGCTTCAGCCCGCGCAGGGGAAGCACGCACTGGTAGCGGGCTCGGCCGCGCTCCAGCACCACCCGGCCGAAGCGCTCGGGCTGCTCCCGCGCGAGGCGCACCTGGGCGGGGTCGAGGCAGTCGAGGTACTCGGGCATCACCGGGAGCGCGGGCCAGAGGGTGCGCGTCCCCGACGTGAAGACCGGCACGGCGCGGAAGCAGATCTGCTCCTTGGAGAGCGACTCGATCTCGCTCTCGACGCGGAGCTTGAGGACGCCGACGGGGATGAGGTTCGACGGCCCTCCGGCGCCGGCGGAGCGCCAGCGGACCCAGCGGCCCGTGGAGACCCTGGGGAAGACCCTTTCGAGGGCGGTGACCTTGAGCCGGTCGGAGCGGCACACCGGGCAGAAGAGCCGACGGGGCTCGGCGCCCTTGCGGGCGTAGAGCACGGTCATGTCGAGCTTCGAGAGGTCGAAGCCGCAGTTCTCGCAGTGGTTCTCCCGCTCCATCAGTGCTCCCGGGCGCGCGATGGTACCCGAAGCGGGTGACAGGGCGGAGGAAACGCTCGGGCGGTCACTCGTCGTCGGGCGACGGGGGCGGCGGGGCCTTCACCCCGAAGAGCCGCAGGAGCGCCGGCAGGAGGAACATCCCGAGCAGGGTGCTCGACGTGAGGCCCCCGATGACCACCGAGGCGAGCGGGCGCTGCACCTCGCTCCCCGCCGAGGTCGACAGCGCCATCGGCATGAAGCCCAGCGCCGCCACCGTCGCGGTGAGCAACAACGGCTGGAGCACCTTGGTGGCCCCCTCGGTGATGGCCTCGTCGCGGTCGACCCCCTTGTCGATGCGGGTCTTGATCTCGCTCGCCATCACCACGCCGTTGAGCACCGCGATGCCGCAGAGCGCGATGAAGCCCACGGCGGCCGGGATGCTGAAAGACATACCCCTGACCTTCAGGGCGACGATGCCGCCCAGGAGCGCGAAGGGCACCCCCGTGAACACCGCCAGCGCGTAGCGAAGATCCCGGAACGCCAGGAACAGCATCGCCAGGATGATCGAGAGCGCGACGGGCACCACCACCGCGAGGCGGTCTCGGGCGCGGTTGAAGTTCTCGAACTGCCCGCCCCAGTCGCACTGGTACCCCGGGGGCATCGGCACCTCGCGCTCCACCGCGGCGCGGGCCTCGTCCACGAAGCTCACGAGGTCACGGCCGCGGAGGTTCACCTCGACGCGCATCCGGCGCCGCAGGCCCTCCCGCCCGATCTGCGCCACGCCGTCTTCTTCGGTGATGGTCGCCACCTGCCCGAGCGGGATGAGCTGACCGTCGCGGGAGCCCACCAGCAACCTCCCGAAGGAGTCGTTGTGGGTCTGCCCCGGAGGCAGCATCACCCGCAGGTCGAAGCGCCGGGCGCCCTCGAAGACCACCCCCACCTGGTGCCCGATCTGTGACGCCTCGACCGCCGCGAAGGCGTCTTCGGTGGAGATCCCGTAGCGCGCGAGGCGGTCGCGGTCGACGCGCACCTGCAGCATGGGCAGCCCCAGCGCCCGCTCGACGCGCACGTCCCCGGCGCCCTGGATCCCCCGGAGCACCTGGCCGATGTGGTTGGCCAGGTCGGTCATGGTGTGCAGGTCGTCGCCCGCGAGGTAGGCCACCACGTCGGCGCGGGAGCCCGAGATCATGTCGTTGGTGCGGTCTTCGATGGGCTGCGAGATCGACACGAAGGTCGAGGGCACCTCGCGCTCGATGGCCGACTTCATCGCCTCGCCCAGCGAGTCGAGGTCGTGGGCGGTGCGCCACTCCTCGTGGGGCCGCAGGTGCACGAGGATGTCGGTGTTGTTCATCCCCACGGGGTCGGTGGCCACCTCGGCGCGGCCCGTGGTCGCCAGGGTGGTGATCACCTCGGGGAAGCGCAGGAGCACCCGCTCGGCCTCGAGGTCGAGGCGCCGGGCCTCGGTGATCCCCACGCTCGGGATGCGGCGGATCGCGACGTAGATGTCTCCCTCGTCGATGCGGGGGACGAAGTCGGCGCCGAGGGTCGAGCCCAGCGGCATGATGAGCACCAGCGCGGCCACCGAGGCGGCCACGAGGATCAGCCGACGTCGCACGGCCCAGCCCACGGCGCGGCGGTAGGGCCCCTCGAGGTGCGAGAGCAGCCCGTGGTGGCCGGGCTTCTTCGGGGGCTTCAAGAAGGTCACCGCGCCCGCGGGGAAGACCAGCAGCGCGAAGACCAGCGAGCCGCCCAGGGCCAGGGCCATGGTGGCGGCCATGGGGCGGAACATCTTCCCTTCGACGCCGCGGAGCGAGAGGAGCGGGAGGTAGACCAGGAGGATGATCGCGACGGAGAAGACCACCGGGCGGGTCACCGCGCGCACCGACTCTGAGATGGCGTGGCGGTAGTTCTTCTCGGTGATGTCGTGCATCGCGAGCCGCGCGATGGCGGCCTCGAGCATCACGATGGGCCCGTCGACGAGGAAGCCGAAGTCGATCGCCCCCAGGGACATCAGGTTGCCGGTGATGCCCAGGGCGAGCATCCCGAAGACGGCCAGGGCCATCGCGAAGGGGATGCCCAGGGTGACCAGCGCCGCGCCGCGGGCGGTGCCGAGGAAGATCAGCAGCACCAGGCTCACCAGCGTGGCGCCCTCGATGAGGTTGGTGGCCACCGTTCGCAGGGTGCGGTTGATGAACTGCGCGCGGTCGTAGACGGTCTCGATGCGGACTCCCCGCGGCAGCCCCCGCTGGATCTCGTCGATCTTCGCGTGCACCGCGGTCACCACCTCGCGGGAGTTCTCCCCCGCGAGCATGAGCACCAGCCCCGCCACCACCTCGCCCCGCGCGTCTTGGGTCACCACGCCCTGCGGGAGCGCCGCGCCCACGCGCACCTCGGCGAGGTGGCGCACCTGCACGGGGGTGCCGTGCTCGCCCACCGACACCACCACCCGCAGGATGTCGTCGGTGGAGCGGTACTGGCCCTCTCCGCGGATGACGTAGAGCTCCTCGCCGCGCTCGATGTAGCCGCCGCCGACGTTGATGTTGTTGCGCTCCAGGGCGGCGAAGACCTGGGCGAGGGTGACCCGGTGCGCCGCGAGGCGGTCGGGGTCGACCACCACCTGGTACTGCCGCTTGGCGCCGCCGAAGGCGTTGATCTCGATGACCCCGGGCACCCCGCGCAGGGCCGGGGCGATCTCCCAGTCGAGGAGGGTTCGCAGCTCCATGGGGCTGCGGCCCTCGCCCTTCACGACGAACTGGTAGATCTCCCCGAGGCCCGTCGAGACCGGGGCCATCTCGGGTCGGCCGAAGCGCTCGGGGATCTCGGCCTCGATGGTGCGCAGGCGCTCCATCACGAGCTGCCGCGCGAACCAGATGTCGACGCGCTCGTGGAAGATCACGGTCACCGTCGAGATGCCCTCGCGGGTGATCGAGCGGATCTCTTGGAGGCCGGGCATCCCGTTGAGGCCGAGCTCGACGGGGCGGGTGATGAACTGCTCCATCTCCTCGGCCGAGAGGCCCGGCGAGTCGGTGAGCACCTGCACCTGCACGTTGGTGACGTCGGGCACGGCGTCGATGGGGAGCGCCCGCACGGCGAGCACCCCCAGGCCCAGGGTGAGCGCGGCGACGCAGAGCGCTGCGACCCGGAACCTCACGGCGAAGCGGACGACGGCGTCGAGCATCGGCTACCGCTGCAGCTCGCTCTTGAGCGAGAAGGCGCCGGCGACCACCACCCGCTCGCCCTCGTCGACGCCGCGGGTGACCACCACGGCGTTGCCGTCGACGGCGCCGAGCTGGAGGAAGCGCTGCTCGTACTCGCCCTCGCCGACCTCGACGAAGGCCGCGGGCTGGCCCTCCAGCTGCACGATGGCCGAGCGGGGGAGCGAGAGCACCCGCGGCGCGTCGGCGGCGCTGGAGCGCACCCGGGCGGTGACGAACTGCCCGGGGCGGAGGAGCTCGTCGCGGTTGTCGACCTCGATGCGGACCCGCGCGGTGCGGGTCTGCGCGTCGAGGGAGGAGGCGACGTGCCCGACCTGCCCGCTGAAGACGCGCTCGGGGTAGGCCTCGCTCTCGACCTCGGCGCGGTCGCCGATGCGCACCCGGGCGAGGTCGCGCTCGAAGACCTGGAGCTGCACCCAGAGGCGCGAGAGGTCTCCGATGCGCAGGAGCGTCGCGGCGGGCTCGACCACCTGCCCGAGCACCACCGGGCGGTCGAGGACCTTTCCGGCGATGGGGGCGCGGAGGGTGACGCGGTGCACGCGGCCCGTGGCCATCCGCCGCACCTCGTCGGGGCTGAGGCCCATCGCGAGGAGCTGTTGCGTGGCGCGCGCCACCTCGGCCTGCCGCGACTGGAGCGCCGCTCGGTTCTGCTCGATCTCCCGCGCCGTGGCGAGCTGCTGCTGCGCGAGGAGGGCGAGGCGGTCGTGCTCGGCCTGCGCCTCGGCCACGCCCGCGCGGGCGGCGCTGTAGGCCGCGGCGACGTCGGCGACGGCGGTGGACTCGACCTCCACGAGCGGGTCACCGGCGCGCACGATGGAGCCGGGGCGCACCATGATCCGAGCGACGCGGCCCGCGGTGCGGCTGCCCACCTCGGCGACGCGGTCGCCGTCGAACTCCACCGCGCCGACGAGCTCGAGGGTAGGGGCCAGGGGCCGTCGCTGGATCACCACGGCGCGCACCCCCGCGCGCTGGCGTAGCTCCGCGGGCATTCGAACGCGCCTCGGGGCGGCGGTGGCGGGCCCCGCGTCGGTCGGCGCGTGGGCGGCGGTCACGGGCGGGGTCGCGCGGGGGATCGCCCGGCCGACGAAGAGGCCGACGCCGAAGGTCGCCGCGGCGATGATGAAGGGGGCGGGCCGAGGACTCACCGCACCTCGGGGAAGGATGAAGACATCGCCCGCACCGTAGGCCGCGAGCGCCGCGGCGACCTTACGGGAACATTACGACTCCGTAAGGGAGGGGGTGACCGGCGCCCGGGGGAGGCGAGCGATGAAGCACGCCCCGCGCTCGTTCGCGGTCTCAGCGACCTCGACCTCGCCGCCGTGGGAGCGGGCGATCTCCCTCGCGATGGCGAGCCCGAGGCCGGCGCCGCGCGCGGGGTGGGGCGCGGGCGCGGCGCGGGGGA
>JAEYZO010000294.1 GCA_023428035.1 Pseudomonadota bacterium
CCAGCCCGCACACCGACAGGAGCGAGGGCACCCCGAGCGACGCGCAGCGCGCCGCCACGCGCCGCCCCGCGTGCGCGCCCCCGAGGAACACCACGAGGTCCGGCGAGGCGTCGATGATCGCGTCGGCCACGCGCCGGTCGCCGTAGCAGACCGAGAGCAACCCCGCGGGGAGCGCCTCGCGGAGCGCCCGCGCCGCCGCGGCCACCACCCCCGACGCGCGCGGCGAGGGCTTGAGCACCACGGCGTTGCCGGCCATCAGCGCCGAGAAGGCCACGCCGAGGGGAAGGCCAAGCGCGGCGTTCCACGACGAGAGCACCGCGACCACCCCGCGCGGTAGACCACGCACCACGGCCTCGCGGTGCGCCCAGAGGTGAGGGCGAAAGCGCCGGTCATCGAGCGCCGAGGGCCCGCTCTCCGCGCACCAGCGCGCCGCCGACACGGCGGGGAGGAGCTCGAGCACCAGCGCCTCGGTCGGACAGAGGCCCAGCTCCCGCACCATCCGGTCAATGAGCGCGTCGCGCTCGGCGGTGAGCGCCTCGGCGCATCGCCTCAAGACCGCGGCCCTGGCCCTGGGCGTCGAGCCCGACCACTGGAGCTGCGCCTCCCGCGCGCGCGCCGCCGCCTCGGCGACGTCCGCCGCCGAGGCCCGGGGGACGGTCTCGAGCACCTGGCCCTCCGAGGCGTCGCGCACGTGCAGGACCGCCTCGACCTCGCCCTCGACTCCCTGCGTCGTCACCGCGCGATGCTATCTCCGCGGGGGCTCAGGGCTCCACGGGTTCTTCGCGGGGCGTGAGCTCGACCTCGCCGTCGACGCCGACCGTGAGGGTCTGACCGCGGAGCTTTCGGTGGTTGAGCAGGGCGCGCGCGACCGGGGCCGACACCCGGCGGTGAAAGGCCCGCCGCAGCGAGCTCAGCCCCGCCGAGCCGCTCGCCGCCTCGGCGATCACGGCGTCGATCACGGCCTCGGGCACCACCAGGCGCGCGCCGACCTCGGCGAGCCTCGGGTGGTCGCGGAGCGCCGTCGTCTCTCTCACGGCGAGGGCCCGCGCCGCCGCCGCGTCGGGGGTGGGGATCACCAGCGCGCGCTCCACCGCGAGGAGCACCTCCGGGGGGAGCGTCTCCTCGAGCCGACGTCGGAGCGAGCCCGCGCGGTGCTCGTCGCCCCTCGACTCGGTGAAGCCTACGGGGTGCAGCGCGTCGTCGCCCACGGCGGCGGTGAGGATCACCAGCACGTTGCGCAGCGAGACCTCGTCGTCGTTGCCGTCGACCCAGCCGCCCTCGTCGAGCGGGCGCAGCAGCGCCCTCACGGCGTCGGTCCTCGCCGACTCGAGGCCCTCGATGAGCAGCACCGCGAAGCGCCGCCCAGCGAGGCGGTGCGAGAGGATGCCCCGCCGCAGCTCCTCGCCCTCGGCGCCTCGCCGGCCGAAGAGCGCGTCGACGGGCCACTCGTCGCCGATCTCGGGCAGCGACACCCGGATCATCTGGTGCCGCGCGCCCCCGAGCACCTCGCACACAGCCTGCGCGACGGCGCGCTTGCCCGCGCCGATGGGCCCCGCGAAGAGCAGCACCCCCATCGGCCGGCGGGGGTCGTTCAGGTCGGCGAGCCAGCGCGCGGTGACCTCCTCCAGGGCGCGGGCGACCTCGACGAGGTCGGGGCGCTGCGCGGTGACGGCCTCGGCGACGCGCGCGGGCAGCGATGCGTCTGGGCTCACCAGCGTCGCGGGCAGCGACGACGACTCCACGAGACGCTCGCTCACGTCGGCCGCGCGCACCGTGCCCCCGGTGGGGGTCTCTCTCGCGGTCTCGACGAGGAGCTGCACCGCCGCGCCCGCGCCGCTCACCGTGGGGAACCAGCGGCGCGCGAGGTCCTGCGCCCGCTCGACGGCCTGGGTGGTGACCCTGACGTCGTACTCGCTCGCGACCGCGACGGCCTGCGCCTGGAGCATCGCCCGGAGCTCGCGCTCGTCGGGCTCGGGCACGGCGATCGGGTGGAGCACCTGCGACAGCTCCGGCGCCTCGTCGCACCAGCGCAGGATCGACGGCCACGCCTCGGCGATCACTGACACCCCCGTCTCGGCGAGCACGGCGGCGAAGTCCTGCTCGGCCTCGGCGCGTCGCAGGGCCCAGAGGTCCGGGATCCACACCACGGGCTGGTCGGGGTGCTGCGCCGCCACCCCGAGGAGGTCTCCTAGCAGCGCGCCGGGCCCGTGGTCCCTCGTCGCGAGGGCCCCCACGCGGCGCAGCGAGAGGGACCACACGGGCCTCGGCCGCGAACCTCGCGGCGCGCGGCGCGACAGCCACCCGTAGATCACCTCGCTCTTTCCGACCCCGGGGGGACCCACGAGCACGGGCCGCGCCTCGCCGCGGGCGAGGAGCCGGTCGACGCGATCGACCACCTCGGCGAGCGTGGGGCGGCCGACCCACGGCTCCCCCGGCGTGCGGGGCACGACCTCGAAGGGCGAAGGGATCTCACGGGAGCGCGTGCGTGCGTGGGTCATCGAGCGTCGAGTGATGGCGCCGAAGGCCTCGGGGGATCAAGCGGCATCGCGCGCTTGTGAGCGGGATGAGCGCGCCGGTACGATCCGCGCCGCCCGCGCCGCGCGGGGAGAGGGACGCG
This sequence comes from Pseudomonadota bacterium, assembly GCA_023428035.1. Lineage (GTDB taxonomy): Bacteria > Myxococcota_A > Polyangia > Polyangiales > JAEYZO01. The sequence continues at coordinate 2,618 of JAEYZO010000294.1, forward strand.
TTGACCGCAAGGAGCATCCGCTACGCGCTGAGGGCGCGCAGGCCCGCAGACCACACCGTCGAGGTCACCGCGACCTTCAGCTCCGACGCGCCGCTGCCCGAGCCCTTCGTCGTCTCGCTCCCCGCGTGGACGCCCGGGAGCTACCTGATCCGAGAGCACGCCCGCCACGTGCTCTGGCTCGCGGCCCGCGCCGAGGGCGCGCCCGCCGCCGCCCCGAAGGTCACCAAGAACGGCTGGGCCGTCGCGCACGGCGGCGCGCGCAGCGTCGAGGTCCGCTACGCCCTCTACGCGCACGACCTCACGCCGCGCACCAACCACGTCGACGACACCCACGCGTGGCTCGTCGGCGCCGCGACCTACGCAGCCCCCCTCGACGACGCCGCGTGGCGCGCCGCCCCCTGCGCGGTGACCTTCGAGGGTCGGCCCGCGGGCTGGCGCGTCGCGACCACCCTGCGCTCCGACGGAGAGGCCCTCCGGGCCGAGAGCTACGACCAGCTCGTCGACGCCGTGCTGGAGCTGGGCGAGCACGAGCGGCACCAATTCACCGTGGGGGGCGCTCGCTACGACCTCGTGGTGTGGGGCGCCGACCTCGCGCCGGGCTGGGACTGCGAGCGCGCCGTGCGAGACATCACCCGGGTGCTGAAGGTCGAGCACGCGATCTACGGCGCCCCCCCGTCGGAGCGCTACCTCTTCGCGCTGCACGTCGCGCCCGGCGGCCGCGGCGGGCTCGAGCACCGCGACGGCTGCGCGCTCCAGGCCTCGCCCGAGACCTTCGACTCCGACGACGGCTGGAACGACTTCATCGCCCTGGTCGCCCACGAGGCCCTGCACGCCTGGCACGTCAAGCGCGCGCGCCCCGCGGCCCTCGCTGCGGTGGACTACCAGCGCGAGAACCACACGCGGCTCCTGTGGCTCTTCGAGGGCGCGACCAGCTACTACGACTGGCTGGTCACGAGGCGCGCGGGGGTCGCCTCGGTGGCCGACTACCTCCGCCACGTCGCGCACGAGTGGCGGCGCCTCGAAGACACCCCCGGCCGTCGCGCGCAGTCGCTCGAAGACGCCAGCTTCGACGCGTGGACGCGGCTGTATCGCCCCGACGAGAGCTCCGCCAACGCGGGCGTGTCGTACTACCTGAAGGGCGAGCTCGCGGCGCTGCTCCTCGACCTGACGATCCGCGAGCGCAGCGGCGGGGCGCGGAGCCTCGACGACGTGATGCGGCTCCTGCTCGCGCGCCACGGAGACGGCCACCCGGGCCTCGCGGAGACGGGCGTCGAGGCCCTCGTGGCGGCGGCGACGGAGCTCGACCTCTCGCGCGAGATCCACGCGTGGACGCGCACCACCGAGGAGCTCCCCCTCGCGGGCGCGCTCCGGAGCTTCGGGGTGGTCGCGACGGAGCGCCCGGGGCGCGGCGCGACGCTGGGGGCGCGCG
>JAEYZO010000318.1 GCA_023428035.1 Pseudomonadota bacterium
CGCGCACGTCGCGCAGGTGGGCGCGCAGCCGCGCGTGCTCGTCGACGCCATCGGTCGGGACGCGGCCGGCCTCGGCGATGAAGCCCGCGTCGCCGCGGTGGTGGTTCGCGCCCTCGACGAAGCCGCGTCGCTCGGCGCCCGGAGGGATCGCCCCCGCGCCCGAAGCGAAGACGGACAGGCACACGAGGGTCGCGGCGCGCAGCGCGCGCGGGCGGTCGTTCATCGAAGCACCTCCGCGGCGAGGGAGAGCAACGCGCGGACCACGCGGAGGCGCCGACGATGCGCGGGGACGCTCGCGGCTCCACACCCACGGAGGGTGTGTCCACGCGGCGACGCGGTGAGGATCAGAAGAAGAGCTGCGCCTGCACCCGCACCTGGTGTCGGCCGACGGAGAGGTCCTCCCCTGTGAGGCGGAAGTAGTCCGCCTGGAGCTTCAGGTCGTGGCCGAAGGGGTACCACCCCATCGAGACGCCGAGCTCGCGCGAGCGCGCCACGGGGGAGCCCTCTCCGATCGGGAAGACCTCTCCCCACCGCACCTGCGCGTCGAGGTACGTCGTGAACGCGTAGCCCACCTGGGCGAAGTACCCCCACGCGTCGCGGGCCCGCTCCGTGAGCTGCGCGCCGCCCTGGCCGGTGCCCTGACGCGTGGGCGTGACGGCCTGTCGCCAGAGGCACTCCGCGAGCAGCGAGAACCCGCGCCACTTCACCATCAGGTCGACCTCGGCGTGGCGCTGGTCGAAGCCTCCGAGGCTGTAGGTGTCGCCCGTGGTGCTGCGCGAGCGAACGCTCTCGGCGTTGTAGGCGCCCGAGACCCCGAGGTTGATCCTGAGCCGGTGGTCGCGGGTGAGGTCGGTCTCGGGCCCGTCGTCGAAGCCGCCGAAGGGAGAGAACTGAAGTCGGGCGACGTAGAGCAGGCCCGAGTTGGTGGCGAGGCGGTTGCGGCCGTCGCCGCCGAAGACCGCGAGGCGGTAGCCGAGCCGACCCCCGAGGCCGAAGAGGTCGTCGGAGAAGAGGGTGAGGCCCACGTCGCGGTCGAGGTTGAGCTCGCCGTTGGCGGTGGAGCGGTCGACCATCGCGAGCGCGCTGGAGCTGGTCACGCGCTGGCGGTTGAAGGGGACCTTGCCCTGTCCGAAGCGCAGGGAGAGGTCACGGAGGCCGGTCCACTGGATCCACGCGTCGCGCAAGGGGAGCCGCAGGTCGGGCTCGGTGTCCTGGTTCGAGAAGCCGAGCTGCACGTAGTAGCGCCAGCGCGGGCCGAGGAAGTTCCCCGTCGCGAGGAGCCGCAGCCGGCGCAGCTCGAAGCCGACGGTGTCGTCGTCGCGGTCGGCGCCGTCCTCCTCGGAGCGCCAGCTCGCCCGGGTCTGCGCCCTCACCCGGAGCGAGAGGCTGAAGCGGTCGTCGGCGGTGCGCGCGGTGAGCCCGTGGCCGAGCCCCACGCGCAGCGTTGCTGGTGAGGGCGGAGGCGGAGCGCCCGCGGTCTGCGCCGAGGCGAGGGCGCCGCGAAGGAGGAGCGCCGACGTGAGGGTCACGAGTCCGAGGCGGGCCGTGTGTGACACGCCCGGGACGGTGCTGTGACCGCGTGGCGGTCCGGTGACAAGCACGCCCCGTCGCGGCGACGTCTCGACCCGAGGTGACGGCGCTCCCGGGGTCGACGCGACGACGGCGCCCTCAGCGCTCCCGCGTGCCCGCCGCGAACACCTCCGCGAGCGGCGCCACGCGCACCGTCTCGGGCGTGGCCGAGAGCGCGAAGGCGTTGATCTCCTGGTCCTCGGCCATCACCTCGGGGGGCTTCGGGCTCTCGTAGGCCACCGGCGCGGGGCCGTTGTGGCCGATGATCTCCGCGAGCGCGGCCGCGTTGGGCGAGACGATCGCGACGTAGACGTCCCTCGTCGACACCGAGCGGCGGAGCGAGTCTCGCAACGCGTCGCTGGTGACCGGCGCCCAGCCCGCGCGCATACGTTCGGCGAAGGGCTGCTCCGCGCCGAGGAGCAGGTCGTCGATGGCGTAGCCGAGCCGCACCATCCCGGTCTGCGCGTAGAGCCCGACGTAGCCGCCGAGAAAGTCCCTCACCCGCGCGATGTCGCCCTCGGGCACGCCGCCGTCGACCGCGCGCTGGATCGCCCGGAGCGACGCGCGCAGCGCGAAGGTCGCCGCGGCGGGGGGCACCGGGCGGATCCACACCGACGCGTACTGCTGCCGCCGCAGCACGTTCGCCCGCGGAAAGCGCGAGTCGGGCTGCTGCACGAAATGCTCGGCGTACATGTAGTCGCCGTAGTTGAGCCCGCGCGCCTCGCGGATCGTCTGGTAGAGCACCCCCACGCTCTGACGGTGGAGCCCGAGGTAGTTCGCGCTGAAGTCAAGCGCCGCGAAGCCCGCGTCGCGACGCGTGACGGCGACGGGCCAGCCGTAGCTGATGGCGGTCGCGGCCGCGCGCGGCTTGTCGATGATGACCACCTGCATCCCCGATGGCGCGGTCGGCGTCGGCAGCGGAGCTCGCTCGGCGCAGCGCCGCGGGAGCGCGCCGAAGTCGCTCCGCACCGTCGACTCGATCCCGTCGGTGAGCGCGCCGCCGAGGCCGACCACCACGCGGCCCGCGCAGAAGACGCCCTCTCGCTGCGCGCGAAGGTCGTCGGCGGTGAGCGCCGCGAGCCCCGCCTCGGTGCCGAGCGCGGGGTGGCCGTAGGGGTGCCTGCGATAGATCAGGGACTGCAGGGCCTCTTGACCGAGGGCCTCGTCGGAGCTGCCGCGCAGGTCGAGGGTGAGGTCGGCGACGGTCTGTCGTCGCACGCGGTCGAGGTCTGCGTCGGCGAGCCGCGGCGCCACGATGAGGTCGCGGAAGATCGGGTAGAAGCGCTCCCAGTGGTCGCGGTGCACCTGCCCCTCGAACACGGTCACGTCGCGGTCGACGTAGAAGCTCACCCGCGCGGCCATCGGGAAGAGCGCGCGCGTGACCTCCTCGTACGAGAGGTCGCGCGTGCCGCCCTCGGCCATCCAGCGCGCGGCGAGGCGGGTGGCGCCTTCCTTTCCGGCGGGGTCGTCGGCGCTGCCCGACTCGAAGACCACGCGCACGCTCACCAGCGTCGCCGAGGGGTCGGGCTGCGTGAGCACGCGCAGCGAGGGCGCGGCGGGGGTCGGCGCGGCGCGCGAGCTCTCGGTGGGCGCGGTGGCGGGAGGCGGAGACGAGGGCGCGCGGGAGCACCCGAGGCAGAGCGCGAGCGAGAGGGCGACGCGAGCGTTCATCGGGGCCTCGTGGCGGCGGGCGCGGGG
>JAEYZO010000373.1 GCA_023428035.1 Pseudomonadota bacterium
GGCGTCGGTCGCGGGAGCCGCGGGGGCCGCGGGGGCGGTGGGCATCCGCGCCGGAGCGACGCGGTCGACGCGGTCCCAGCGGTCGGCGCGGCCGTCGTGGTCGTAGTCCCACCCGATGCGGACGACGTGCGCGCGCTGGTCGTAGAACTCCCAGTAGTCAGGGCGGAACTCCGGCGAGCGGTCGTTCGAGAGCTCCCGCTCCGCGCGGTAGGGCCGGTGCTCGCGGTAGTAGATCCGCATGTCGACCTGGCCGTCGCGGTCGGAGTCGAACTCCCGCCGCACCACCTCGCCGCCCTCGAAGTACGTGATGACGTCGATGTGGCCGTCGAAGTCCCGGTCCTCCTCCTCGCGGAGGGTGCGGCCCGCGTCGTTGTAGAAGCGGAAGATGTCCTTGGTGCCGTCGTGGTTGAGGTCGGCCTCGCGGCAGACCAGCACCGAGTGCACCGCGCCGGCCTCGCCCATGGTCTGGTAAACCTTGCGCACGTCGGGCACGCCGTCGCCGTTAGTGTCGTACTCGCTCGCCGTGCGCCCAGGCCGCGTCGAGTCGCAGCGGCTACGGTCCTCCGCCGAGTTGCCGGTCTGCATCCCCGCCGCGCTGCGCAGCACCATGCGCCGCGAGGTCGTCGTCGTCGACGAGCACCCCGCCGCCACCGCGAGGAGCCCGAGTCCCATCACCGCGGTCTTCATGGAGTGCTCCCAGTCTGCGTTCCCTGCCCCGTGGGCGTGGGCGTGGGCGTGGGCGTGGGCGTCGTCTCTGTCGTCGACCCCCCAGCCCCACCCTGAGGAGGCGTCGCGGGAGGCGTCGCGGGAGGCGTCGCGGTCGCTCCGCCGTCGGCGCCGTCAGCGTCGGGGGTGCCGTCGTGGTTCGAGTCCACCGCCGCCCACGTGAGCCGGCCTTGGTCGTCGAAGCGCTCCCACGTATCGACCCGACCATCACCGTCGGCGTCGCGGCGCAGCTCCGCGACGTGACCCCCGCGGTACTCCCGCCAGGTGTCGGTACGTCCGTCGAAGTTCGTGTCGAGCACGTCCCTCACCACCACGCCGCCCTCGAAGGTCGCCACCACGTCGACGCGCCCGTCGAAGTCGTAGTCGTCCTCGACCCGCGTGGGCTGCCCGCCGTCGTCGAACCAGCGGTAGATGTCCACCCGCCCGTCGAAGTTGGCGTCGGTCTCCCGGCACCGCGGCCGACCGTTGGCCATCTGCGTCCGCACGTCGGGCCGGCCGTCACCGTTCACGTCGAGGGTCGCCGCGTCGCCGGTCACGCACGCCTCGTGCGGCATCGGCTCGCCCCGCGGCTCTCGCGACGAGTCGACGTTGTTCCTGCGACCGATCTCGCTCGCCGCGTCGCTGGAGCTGCACCCCAACGCCGCCAGCACCATCAACCCCAGCCAGCTCCTGCTCATCTTCGCTCCGGCGGCCTCCAACGGCCGGCGACTCTAGTCCTTCTTCGCAGGGGATGTGAAGCGCCGCTCACCGTCCCCGACCGAAGTCCCGGGACGCGTGAATCCCCGCGCGGCGTCGCTCCCAGGGGTCATTTCTCCAGGGGTTCCAGGCCATTGACCCGGGGCCACCCGGAAAACCATGTGGAATCTATAGACTTTCTCCCTCGCCTCGGGTTCCCGGCGGGGTGGAGTGCATTGACAGCACACGTACCGGCATCTAGGGTACTTCCAGCCCGGGATTCCGAACGGGTCGCGAGGTGGATCGTGGACGAAAAGCTCGGGGAAATCGCGGATACTGAGCCCCCGCGAGACGACGCCCCGACGGTCCCCCAGGCCAGGGAGAGCGCACCTCCGCCCGAGTGGCGGCAACCGGGACGAAGAGCGATGCCCCGCAAGAAGGTCTCGACCACGATCTACATCGAGCCCGAGCAGCTCGAGATGCTCAAGCTGCTCAACGAGCGCACGAAGGTGCCCATGGCCGAGTACATCCGCGAGGGCATCGACCTGGTCTTGCAGAAGCACTCCGACAAGCTCCCGGGGCAGCTCTCGCTCGAGTCACCCACCCCCCGTCGAAGCGCGGGCAACGGCGGCGCCCCCGGCGCGCCCACCGGCTCCACGGGCTGACCCGCTCGCTCCCTCGCCGCTCGCTCCCTCACCGTCGCCACCACCCACTGAGAGTCACCCCGCGCGCGACGCGGCGCGGAGAAAGCCGCCCGTCGCTAGCGCCCACTCGCGGGAATCTGCTAGACGGTGCGCCGCCCCGCCATGCCTACGGACCCGTCGCTGATCCGCAACTTCTCGATCATCGCTCACATCGACCACGGCAAGAGCACGCTGGCCGACCGCATCCTCCAGTTCACCGGGGCGCTCAGCGACCGCGAGCTGAAGGAGCAGTTCCTCGACAAGATGGACATCGAGCGGGAGCGCGGGATCACCATCAAGGCCCAGCACGTCCGCCTCCGGTACAAGGCCGACGACGGCAAGACCTACCAGGTCAACCTCATCGACACGCCGGGCCACGTCGACTTCACCTACGAGGTGTCGCGCTCCCTCTCGGCGTGTGAGGGCGCCCTGCTGGTGGTCGACTCCACCCAGGGCGTCGAGGCGCAGACCCTCGCGAACGTCTACCTCGCCATCGACGCCAACCTCGAGGTCATCCCGGTCTTGAACAAGGTCGACCTGCCCAGCAGCGACGTCGACCGCGCCCGCCAGGAGATCGAAGACGTCGTCGGCCTCGACGCGAAGGACGCCATCCTCGCCTCGGGCAAGACCGGCATCGGCGTGAAGGACATCCTCGAGTCCGTGGTGCGCCGCGTGCGCCCCCCGACGGGGGACCCCGACGCCGCCCTCCGCGCCCTGCTCTTCGACTCCTGGTACGACCCCTACCGCGGGGCCGTGAGCGTGGTGCGCGTGATGGACGGCACCCTGCGCAAGGGCGACAAGGTCTACTTCATGGCCACGCAGCGCGAGTACGAGGTCACCGAGATCGGTGTCTTCACCCCGCACGCCGTGGCCCTCGACGAGCTCGGGCCCGGCGAGGTGGGCTTCATCGCCGCGAACATCCGCTCGGTGCACGACACCCGCATCGGCGACACCATCACCCACGCCAAGCGCCGCGCCGAGGCCCCCCTCGCGGGCTTCAAGGACGTGAAGCCCATGGTCTTCGCCGGGATCTTCCCGACGGACTCCGCGGACTACGCCGACCTCCGCGACGCCCTCGACAAGCTCAAGCTCAACGACGCGAGCTTCAGGTTCGAGCCCGACACCTCCGAGGCCCTGGGCTTCGGCTTCCGCTGCGGGTTCCTGGGCCTTCTCCACATGGAGATCATCCAGGAGCGGCTGGAGAGGGAGTACGACCTCGACCTCATCACCACGGCCCCGTCGGTGGTCTACAAGGTCTTCCTGCGCACGGGCGAGGCGATCGACGTCGAGAACCCCGCGCGGCTGCCCGACATGGGCAAGGTCGAGCACATCGAGGAGCCCTACCTCAAGGTCACGGTGCACACCCCGGCCAACGCCGTCGGGGCCATCATGCAGCTCTGCCAGGACCGCCGCGGCTCGCAGATCGGGATGCAGTACGTGGGCGCCGACCGGGTGATCCTCACCTACGAGATCCCGATGAACGAGGTGCTCTTCGACTTCTTCGACCGCCTCAAGAGCGCCTCGCGGGGCTACGCCTCGATGGACTACGAGCTCATCGGCTACCGCAGGGGCGACCTCGTGCGGGTCGACATGCTGGTGAACGGCGAGCCCGTCGACGCGCTCAGCGTGATCATCAACCGCGAGCGCTCGCAGCGCCGCGGCCGCGAGCTGGCGCAGAAGCTCAAGGAGGTGATCCAGCGGCAGCAGTACGAGGTGGCCATCCAGGCGGCCATCGGCGGCAAGATCATCGCGCGCGAGACCATCGGCGCGGTGCGAAAGAACGTCACGGCCAAGTGCTACGGCGGAGACATCACCCGCAAGCGCAAGCTCCTCGAGAAGCAGAAGGAGGGCAAGAAGCGCATGAAGGCCGTGGGCAACGTCGAGATCCCGCAGGAGGCCTTCCTCGCCATCCTCAAGGTGGACTGAGCTCTACCCCCACCCGCAGACCCGGAGCGTGAACCCCGCATGAACCAGACCTGGCAGGACCGACTCTGGTACCTCGGCTGGTACTTCCTCATCCCCGGCGCGCTGGCCTTCGCCACCGTGCGGGGCCTCGCCGCGGCGGGCGTGACCGAGGACGAGCCCTGGAAGTACCTCCTCGCCTTCGCCGTGCTCGAGGTCGTGGTGCTGGGCGTCCGCGACCGGATCTACGGCGCCAGGGGCGCGGGGGGCGTGGCCGACATCCGAGCCGTGCGCGCCGAGGCCCTGGAGATCGACAAGGAAGCCGCGCGCCTCACGCAGAAGCACAAGCTCACCGAGGCGAAGCAGGCCGAGGTCGACGCCGCCCGCAAGAACCTCAAAGACGCCGTCGAGGCCCGCGACGCGGCCCGGGCGTCGAAGGCCGTGCGCGCGCTCGACGCGGTGCTGGAGCGCAGCTACGGCGAGCAGCGCAAGGGCACCACCCGGGAGTACGTCGAGGCCATCGGCCTCGCGGTGCTGGTCGCGCTGGGCATCAGGGCCTTCGTGGTCGAGGCCTTCAAGATCCCCTCCCCGTCGATGTACCCGACGCTCTACGAGGGCGACAACATCTTCGTGAACAAGCTCTCGTTCGGGCCGCTGCTGCCCTTCACGGGTCGGCGGCTCTTCGACGGGGGCCTGCCCACCCGGGGCGACGTGGTGGTGTTCATCTTCCCGAACGACCCCTCGAAGGACTACATCAAGCGCGTGGTGGGGCTCCCGGGCGACCGGGTGCAGGTGCGCGAAGACGGCACCGTGGAGATCAACGGCGCCGCCCTCTCTCGCTGTGAGGTGGGGGCGTGGCGCGGCGACGACGGGGACCGCAACAGCGCCGACGAGCCCGAGCGACGTCTCTTCCTCGAGTGGGCCGGGCAGCGGCGGTACCTGGTGCTGCAGTCGCGCGAGGCGTCGAGCTGGCGGGGCACCACCTACTGCACCCAGACCCCGTGCACGGTGCCGCCCAACAGCCTCTTCGTGATGGGAGACAACCGCGACAACTCGCAGGACTCCCGCTTCTGGGGTTTCGTGCCGATGCAGAACGTGAAGGGCAGGGCCATGCGCATCTGGTGGTCGAACCCCCCCGGCGGCGGCTGCGGCCTGCGCTACGAGCGCTTCGGGCAGGACATCCTCGGCGACCCCCACGTGCCCGCGGAGCTTCAGTCCCCCTTCAACGCCTGCATGCGCCGCGCGGGCGGGCGCTAGAGCCCCCTCACCCTCCGTAGCTCCCTGCGACGGGAGGGGTCGCGCGTGGTGCGGATCGCGAGGTCGAGCTCCGCCGCGGCCTCCCTCTGTTGACCGAGGATCGCGAGGGACTCGGCCCGCCGCACGTGCAGCTCCGGCGCGTGCTGCCCCGCGGCCTGCGCGAGCGCGATGGCCTCGGTGTAGCGAGAGAAGCCCCTCGCCCCGTCGCGCCGTCGGTTCGCGAGGTCGCCCAGCATCACCAGCGCGCGGAAGCGCTCGGCGCTCCCGGGGTCGAGCTCCAGCACGGCGATGGCGTCGGCCTCGGCGCCCGCGAGGTTGTTCACCCGCCGCAGCGCCGACGCGCGCCGGAGGTACAGCCTCGCGACCTGCCCCCGTAGCGAGACATCGCCGGGCCGCAGCGACACCGCCGTCTCTCCCTCGCGCAGGGCGTCGTCCCACCGGTCGCGGGAGACGTGCTGCGCCATCGCCCGGGCGTGCACGCCGGCCTCGCGCGCGGGCTCGCTCTCGTCCAGCAGGCGCAGCCACGCGCTCCCGGGCCGATCGTCGAGGCCGAGCCCAGCGAGGGGGAGGTCCCTCACCCGCGCGAAGCGGGCGAAGACCTCGGGCGCGGCGTCTCGGTACAGCAACGTCGGCGCGCGGAACTCCAACGCGAGGTCCGACGCGCGCAGGATGTCAGCCCCCGCCCCCACGGCCCGCACCCCCTCAGCCCCCGCGATGAAGCGCGACATCAGTGCGGCGCGCCCCACGATCCCCGCCCGTCGCAACATCGCCGCCGGGGCGTCGGCCTCCAGGCGCGTGAGGGTTCGGTCGAGGTCGAGCGCCACGGGGGGCTTGAAGCCTACGAGCAGGTAGTCCTGCCCCGGGGTGACCTCCACCAGGGTCGACCGCGGGAACACCTCCGCGAAGGTCGCGACGATCGCCCCCACCGCCGCCCCGTCGGTGCTGTACGCGTGGAACCACGCCCCCATCGCCCCGCCCGGGTTCAACCGCTCCCGCGCGGCCTCGAAGACCTCTCGGGTGAAGAGGTCGCTCATCCCCGTCACCCACGGGTTCGACGGCTCCGACACGATGGCGTCGAAGGTCTCCGCCGCGCCCCTGAGGTAGTGCGACGCGTCGAGGGCCCGCACCTCGACCCTCGGATCACCGAGCGCGCCGTGGTTCGCTCGGGCGAAGTCCCTCCGCGCGGCGTCGATCACCTCGGGCACCAGCTCGGTCACCACCACCCGACGCACGCCCGGTACAGACCGCGCCGCGTCGGCGGTCATCCCGCTGCCGAGGCCCACCACCAGCACCGATCGCGGGTCCCGCGCCATCGCCACGGGCAGGAGGCCCACCACGGTCTGCGTCGCTGCGTCGCCCTCGCTCGTCGCGTCGACCTTGCCGTTGATCTGCAACAGCACCGCGCCCGTCGGGTCTCCGCGCACCGCCACCGTGGCCTCGCGGCCGTCGCGCCTCCAGCGCACCTCGCCGAGCTCGACCTCACCGCCGCCCGCGTAGAGGAACGGCCCGCTCAAGGCCGCCCCCGGGTCGCGC
>JAEYZO010000429.1 GCA_023428035.1 Pseudomonadota bacterium
CGCGCACGGCGGCCGCGAGGCCCCCGAGGAGCTCGTGCTGACCTTCGACCGGCCGCTCACCGCGGGTGAAGCGACGGTCACCCTGCGCTACCGCGGGCGCTTCAACCCCGAGCTCCGGGGCCTGTACCGCGTGCGCGTCGGCGACGACTGGTACGCCTTCACCGACTTCGAGCCCACCGACGCTCGCAGGGCCTTCCCCTGCTTCGACGAGCCCGGGTTCAAGATCCCCTGGGAGGTCACCGTCGTCGCCCCCAGCGGCTCCATCGCCGTCGCGAACATGCCCCAGGCCGAGCGCGCCGAGGCCGAGGGGCGCGTGACCTGGCGCTTCGACCCGACGCCCGCGACATCGAGCTACCTCGTGGCCTTCGCGGTGGGGCCCTTCGACGTGCACGACGGCCCCACCACCCCGGTGCCGGTGCGGGTCATCACCCCGCGCGGCCGGGGCGCCCTCGGCGCGACCGCGGCGACCATCGCGAGCGCGCACCTCGCGATCCTCGGGAGCTACTTCGACCGGCCCTACCCCTACCCCAAGCTCGACCTCGTCGCGGTGCCCGACTTCCTCCCCGGCGCGATGGAGAACCCCGGGCTCATCACCTTCCGCGACGTGATGCTGCTCCTCGACCCCGCGCGCTCTACCAACCGAGCGCGCACCAACATCGCGGGCATCATCGCGCACGAGCTCGCCCACCAGTGGTTCGGCAACCTCGTCACCATGGCCTGGTGGGACGACCTCTGGCTCAACGAGGGCTTCGCGACCTGGATGGCCACTCGCGTCATCGACGCCTGGCAGCCCGCGCTCGGCGCCCGAGTCGACGCGGTCACCGGCCACGCGGGCGCGCGCAGGGTCGACGCCCTCGCGACGGCGCACGCGATCCGCCAGCCCGTGCGCACGACCTCCGAGGCGATGGAGAGCTTCGACTCGACCACCTACGCCAAGGGCGCGGCGGTGATCGGGATGCTGGAGCGGTGGCTCGGGGCCGACGCCTTCCGCGACGGGATCCGGCGGTACCTCCGCGCGCACGAGTGGGGCAACGCCACCGCCGCCGACCTCCTCGCGTCGCTCTCCGCGGCGGCCCACCGCGAGGTGACGCCCGTGGCCGAGAGCTTCCTCGACCAGGCGGGCGTGCCCCTGGTCGACGTCACCCTCGACTGCGAGGGCCAGCGCCCCGCGCTCACGCTGCGCCAGCGGCGCTTCAGGCTCACGGGGGAGTCGAGCGGCGAGCAGTCGTGGCGCGTGCCCGTCTGCGTGCGCTACCCCGACGGCGACCGCCCGCGGACGCAGTGCACGGTGCTGGAGCGCCCCGAGGCGCGGGTGGAGCTCGAGGCCCGCCGCTGCCCCGCGTGGGTGCACCCCAACGCCGACGTCGGCGGGTACTACTACTACCGCCTGCCGCGCGCGCTGCTCCGACAGCTCTGGACCACCCCCGAAGCCCTCGACCCCGCCGCGCGCCTGGACCTCCTCTCGAACCTCGAAGACCTCGTGGCGGCGGGAGAGCTCCCCGCCGACGACTGGCTCGACGCCCTCGAGCGGCTCGCGCAGGACCCCTCGCCCCACGTGCAGGAGCGGGTCATCGGCTCGCTCTACTCCGTCGAGCGACTGCTGGTCGACCGCGCGCGCCGACCCGGCTTCGAGCGCTGGGCGCACCACATCCTCCGCCCCATCGCGCAGCGCGTGGGGTGGCGCACGCACCCCGGCGACTACGACACCCGCCGCGACCTGCGCCGCAGCGTGCTGACGGCCCTCGGCACCCTCACCAACGACCTCAACGCCCGCCGCGAGGCCGAGCGCGTGGCGACGGAGTGGCTCCGCTCGCTCTCGGGCGGAGACCCGGAGATCGTCTCGGTGGCGGTGCTCCTCGCGTCGCGGCGGGCGGGCGCGGCGCGCTTCGACGCCATCGTCGCGGCGATCCCCCGCGCGGCCACGCCGCAGGACCGCGCGCTGCTCATCTCGTCGCTCGCCACCTTCGACGACCTCGCGCTCGTGCAGCGGGGCTACGCCCTCGCCCTCGGAGACACCCTGCGACAGGCCGACCTGCGCTCGCTCTTCGGCCGCTACGGCGCCACCCCCGAGGCCCGCGACCTCGCCTCACGCTGGGTCATGGACCACTGGGACGCCCTGCGCCAGCGCCTCGGCCGCAACGTGCGCGGGCTGGTGTGGTCCGTCGCCAACCTCTGCGACGCGGCGAAGATCCGCGAGGCCCGGGAGTTCTTCACCCCCCGCGTCGCGAACCTCGAGGGCGCCGACCGCTCCCTCGCCACCGCCGTCGAGGCCGCCTCCCGCTGCGCCACCACCCGCGCCCGAGAGCTCGCCCGACCCCTGAGGCGCTTCACCCTCCCCGCCGCGGGTGTAGCCTCTCGACCCCGATGAGCGAAGCCACCGACCGGGGCGACCGCCCCTACGCGATCACCGTCTTCGGCGCCACGGGCTTCACCGGGCGCCTCGTCGCCGAGTACCTCGCCCGCGCCGTGGGCGCGTCGGTCCCCTGGGCCGTCGCCGGCCGCAGCCGCGCGAAGCTCGACGCCCTGCGCCGCGACCTCGCGGGCATCGACCCCGCCTGCGAGGCCGTGGGCCTCGTCGAAGCCGACGTCGGTGACACGAAGTCATTGTCGTCCATGGCCGAGGGGACGGCGGTGGTGCTCACCACCGTGGGCCCCTACGCGCGCTACGGAGACCCCGTGGTCGACGCCGCCGTCGAGCGCGGCTGCGACTACGTCGACATCACCGGCGAGCCCGACTTCGTCGACGGCGTGCTGCGCCGCCACGACGCCCGCGCCAGGGAGAAGGGCCTGCGGGTCATCAACGCCTGCGGCTTCGACAGCGTGCCGCACGACCTCGGGGCGCTCTACACCGTGCAGCGCCTGCCCGAGGGGGCGCCCCTGGTGGTCGAGGGCTTCGTGCGCTCCAACGGCGCCGCGTCGGGGGGCACCTGGCACAGCGCGGTGGAGTTCCTCGGCAAGCGCGGCGCCCTCAAGGGCGCCCCCCGGGTCGACCGCGCGCCGGCGGGGGGGCGGCGGGGGCGGGGCCTCAAGCCCCGCGTGCCACGCGAGCCCCCCCACGGGGGCGGGGCCGTCCCG
>JAEYZO010000437.1 GCA_023428035.1 Pseudomonadota bacterium
TCGCCGCCTCGACCATCGCGAGGAAGTCCGTCTCCGAGATGATCTTGATCAGCGCTCCCGCGGCGACGTGCTTCTCCGCGGCCTTCTCCTTCGAGCTCTTCTCTCCGGGCTTCTTCAGGTCGCCGACCACCAGGTAGGTGAGGGCCTTGTTCACCGCGTCGAGGGAGCTCCCCCCCATCGAGGCCACCAGGGCCTCGGCGGGCTTCCTCTCCAGCGTGGCCATCTTGCCCGTGAACACGAAGGTCATGCCCGTGAAGGGCCCGGGGCCCGACGCGGCGCTCGCCGCTGCCGCGCTCGCCGCGGGGGCGGGGGCGTTGAAGCTCACGTGGGGCCGCAGGTCGGCGATGAGCTGGGCCTCGGCCTTCAGGCCCTGGAGCACGTTGCGGGCGATCACCGAGCCGATGCCGTGCACCTGGGAGAAATCCTCCTCGGTGACGGCGAGCACGGCGTCGAGGTCGCCGTAGCGCTCCGCGAGGATCTTCGAGACGTTCTTCCCGAGGTCGGGCACGCCCAGCGCTCGGAGGAAGGTCGCGAGGTCGAGCCTGCGGGCCTTGTCGACCTCCTTCACGAGCTTGGTCGCGGTCTTCGAGCCCACCCGGTCGAGGGTGGCGAGGTCCTCGGCCTTGAGGCTGAAGAAGTCCGCCGGGGAGCGCAGGAGCTTCGCGTCGTAGGCGAGCTCGAGGATGACGTCTCCGAAGCCCAGCATGTCGGTGGCCGCGGCGAAGTGCGAGAGCAGCCCCACCACCACCGCGCGGCAGGCGCGCGGCGTGGTGCAGTAGAGAAAGTCTCCCTCGAGCTTCGTGGGCGAGCCGCAGCAGGGGCAGGCGCTCGGGATGTCGACGGGCGCGGTGCCCGGCTTCGAGACGAACTCCACGTTGGGGATGACCCCCCCGCGGCGCATCATCACCAGCTCGGCGCCGAGCGAGAGCCCGAGCTTGGTGATGAAGCCCGGGTGGTGCAGCGACGCGCGGGTGACCGTCACGCCCGAGAGCGACACCGGGTCGACGATGGCGACGGGGGTGATGGCGCCGGTGCGGGCGACGCTCCACTCGACCGCGCGCAGCACGCTGTTGCCCGAGTCGCCCTGGAACTTGTACGCGATCGCGTAGCGCGGGTGGTGCGCGGTGCAGCCGAGGCGGTCCTGCTCCGAGACCTCGTTGCACTTGAAGACCACGCCGTCGATCTCGTAGTCGAGCCCCGAGCGGAGCTGCGCCATGCGCTGGTAGCCCTCGCGCATCTTGTCGCGGGGGAGCACCTCGTGGTCGATGGAACCGAAGCCCGCGGAGACCAGCCAGTCGAGCTCCTCCTCGTGGGTCTTGTGGTCGGTGCCGACGAGGTCGTAGGCGGCGAAGGAGAGCCCGTAGGCCGCGCTCTTCTTCGAGTCCTTCTGCTTGATGGCCCCCGCGGCGAGGTTGCGCGGGTTCGCCATGCCCTCGGCCTTGTACTTCGCGAAGACCGAGAGCTTCATGTAGATCTCGCCGCGCACCTCGACGGGGCGGTCGGAGGGCACCGTCGCGGGGATGTCCTTGATCTCCCGGGCGTTGGCGGTGATGTCGTCGCCGGACACCCCGTCGCCGCGGGTGGCCGCTCGCGCGAGACGCCCCCGGGCGTCGTACTTCAGGGTGCAGGCGATGCCGTCGAACTTGGGCATCATCACCGCGTCGCCGGCGAAGCTCATGCCCCACTTGTCGAGGTCGTCGTCGGAGTAGCACTTGTCGAGCGAGAGCATCGGCACGTCGTGCTTCACCCCGCCGCCGGAGGGCGCGGGCTCAGACGGGCCGAGCTTGTCGAGGGTGGGGTGCTTCGGGTCGAGCTCCCGGAGGCGCTCGACGAGCTTGTCGAAGTCGTAGTCGCTGATCTCGGGGTCGTTGAGGTCCCAGTAGCGGCGGTTGTGGTGCTCGACCAGCGCCGCGGCGCTCGCCGCGTCGAGGGTGCTGAGATCAGGCAGGGACTTCATCACGGTGCTCCGTCGGTGCTGTGCTTCGGACGGGGGATCTGCGCGCGACGAGGCGCCCGGTGTCAACGCCGCGCGCGGCGCGCGTGACGGGGAATGTCCCCTCCGGGCTCTCGGGCGCGGCGATCATCACACCGGGCGGATCGGTCGGTCCAATCCGTTGAACTCCTGCCCCCCGCCCGCGCAACGGAGCGCGGTAGGGTGGCAATCATGCGCTGTCGATCGGTGCTCGCGGGGTTGGTGCTGTGTCTCTTCGCGACGGGGTCGCGCGCCGACGCCTGGGCGGTGGCGCGCCACGCCCCGGCGCGCACGGGGGCCTCGTCGGGGCGAACGAACCTCCCGCAGCCCGCGGTGCGCTGGCGGCACTACCTCGGCGGGGGCCTCGCGCCGAACCAGCTCGTCGTCACCGACGTCGACCGCGACGGCGTGACCGACGCGGTCTACATCGCGGGCACGCGGGTGATCTGCAAGCACGCCGACGGGGTGCTGGTGTGGGAGAGCGAGCTCATCGAGGCCGCGATCCTCTCGGGGGTGGCCGACCTCGACGGAGACCAGCGGCCCGAGGTGGTGGTCTCGGGCGCGCGCGGCGCGGTGTACGTGCTGGCGGGAGACAACGGGCGGGTGCGGTGGGAGCTGCCCCGCGCCGACCGGGCCCTGGGCGCCGAGGCCAGGGTGGTCGACGTCGACGGCGACGGCGCGGTGGACGTCTACGTGGGTCAGTGCACCGAGACCCCAGCGACGGCGTACGCGTACAACTTCCGCGCGGGGCTCGACGCGCCGCGGCGGCTCTGGACGCTCTCACGGTCGATCCAGTGCGGCACGGGCTTCGACTCGGTGGGCGACTTCGACGGCGACGGCGTGCCCGAGGTGGTGCCCTTCTTCGCCCGCGCGGAGATGGAGGTGTTCTCGGGCCGCACGGGGCAGCGGGTGGCCGCCGTGGCCGCGCCCGGCTCGGGCGGGTTCGCCGGGAGGCTCCTGGGCCGCTTCGCGGACGTCGACGACGACCCTGGGCAGGAGTTCTTCGTGGTCACCAACCGCTGGCAGTCGAACATGGTGAACGACGGCGGCCGGCGCGTGGCGATGTACGACTGGGAGGGCGGGGCCACGCCGGGCCCGCGGCTGCGCTGGGAGTCGTCGTGGCCGATGCCCGAGAACGGCGACGTGGCCTTCACCCACGACAGCGTGGCGGACCTCGACGGCGACGGGCGCCACGAGGTCGCGGTGTCGTTCTACGACGCCGGCACTCGGCGCTGGACCTTGCGGCTCCACGACGCGCGCACCGGCGCGGAGCTCGCCACGCGGCAGGCGTCGCAGTACGTCGGCACGGCGTCGCTCGGCGGCTCTGGGCTCACCGCGCTGGTCATCGAGGAGGACCGGCGCACCGTCGCGCTGCGCTGGTCGGGCGGGCGGCTCGAGGAGGCCTGGCGCGTCGAGGGGCACAGGCCCGCGACGGTGCGCGACGTGTCGCTGTCGTCTCCCGACGTGCTCAACACCCGGGTGATGGCGCTGCAGTTCGACGACGACCCGGCGAACGAGCTGGTGATGATCCCCTTCGACCCGGAGCTCGCTCCCGAGGCGCGGCAGGTCACGTCGCTGGTGGCCCTCGACGTCGACGGCTCGGCGCCACGCCCCCTGGGGACCTTCAACGCCCCGCCCCAGACGACGGTGCTGGTCACGCAGCAGGGCGAGGGGCTCTCTCGGCCCTACGTGCAGACCGTCGCGGTGACCTCGGACGGGTACCTCCTCTCCCTCGACCGGGAGATGGTCTCGACGAACCGGCTGGTGAACGGGGAGTTCGTGATCCCCGGGATGCGCGTGGGCGGGTACTACAGCGGCGCGGGGCTCTACGGCCACACGCCCTCGGTCGCCTCGCTGCCGTCGTCGAACGGCGCCGCGCGGCGGGCGGTGGTGGTGCGTGACAGCCGGCCGGCCCTGCTGCGGCTCGACGCCACGCGCGCGTCGCTGTCGTCTCCGCCGACGGTCGAGTGGCAGAGGCCCGGCGCGGCGTGGCCGGTGCTGGTCGACGCGAACGGAGACGGGCAGACCGACGTGGCCGTGGTCGAGGGTCGAGACCTCTCGCTCCTCGACGCGGCCGACGGCGCTCGCGCGCTGTGGACGGCCCGCGCCGCGTTCGGGCCCGAGGGGTCGCGCGCGCGGGGGGACCTCCTCCCGCTGCGGCGCGCCGGGGGCGCTGGGTACGACCTCGTCGGGTGGGCCAGCGACCTCGCGAGCACCCACCGCGCGTTCGTGTTCGCGGGCGACGGCTCGCCCCGCTGGAGCGGCTTCAGCCGCGTGCCCCACTCGGGCTTCGTGAGCTTCGCCGCGGCGGACCTCACGGGCGACGGCGTCGACGACCTCGTCACGGTGATCAACACCAGCCTTGTGATCAGCGGCGCCGACGGGTCGGTGGCCCGCGAGGGTCAGGGCGCGCCCTACGCGGCGCCCGTCGTGCTGCCCTTCTCGAGCAGCGAGCCCGAGGTGTACCTCCACGGGTCGAGCCTCGCCGACCAGGTGCTCGCCGCCGACCTGACGCCCCTCGCGGCCCGCGGCGACGCCGTGAGGTCCTTCACCATGGGCGCGCCGGCGCGCTGCGAGGGTCGGCTCCTGTACGCCGTGGTGCCCGGGGGCTCCGCGGAGCTTCAGCTCACGCACCCGCCCTCGATGGCCACGGGCAGCGGCGTGACGC
>JAEYZO010000452.1 GCA_023428035.1 Pseudomonadota bacterium
GGCGAATACCGGCAAGGAATTCGAAACCTTCCTCGCCGCCGAGATCGCACGCTGGGCCGCGGGGAGGGGCCCCCTCTCGGGCATCCACGAGGGCCTCTCGACCCTGGGGCTCCTGGTGCTCGCGGGCTGGTTCGTGCTCCGCGTCGGCCGCCCCCGCATGGACGCCGTGGGCGCCCTCCTCGCGCCCATCGCCCTCGCCATGCTGCTCGTCTCGGCCATCTCGCCCGCGGGCCCCGAGCACCACCTCGGCGGCGCGCTGCTCGTCCTGCACGTGGGCTCGACCCTGCTGAGCATCGCGGCCTTCACCGTGGCCTTCGCCCTCGCGGTCGCCTACCTCGTGCAAGACCGCCAGGTGAAGAAGAAGAACCTCGGCGGGGTCTTCCGTCGCCTCCCGCCGCTGCAGGTCCTCGATGACCTGGGCTACCGCTGCGTCGCGCTCGGCCTCGTGGCGCTTACCCTGGGGGTCGTCACCGGCCTCTTCGTGGGCGCGTCGCGCCCGGCGGGCGGCGTGGTGTGGCAGCAGTACGTCGCCCTCGGCGCGTGGGTGCTCTTCGCCGCGGTCTTCGTGCTGCGCCTCGTCGCGGGCTGGCGCGGCCGGCGCGCGGCCATCGGCACCATCCTCGGGTACGTGGGCGCGGTGGTCGTCCTCGCGGGCTACGTCGCGAGGTCGGGCGCCGGATGAGCGCGTCGGTGATCGTGGTGGGGCTGAACCACCGCACGGCCCCGGTCGAGGCCAG
Source organism: Pseudomonadota bacterium (assembly GCA_023428035.1). GTDB lineage: Bacteria > Myxococcota_A > Polyangia > Polyangiales > JAEYZO01. The sequence goes on from JAEYZO010000452.1 coordinate 738, forward strand.
GGAGCGCCTCGCGGTCGCGCCCGAGGCCCTCGACGAGGCCCTCACGGAGCTGCGCGCGATGCCCGGGCTCGACGAGGCCGTGCTCGTGGCGACCTGCAACCGCGTCGCGGTCTCCGCCGCGACGGGCGAGGTCGACGTCGCCCGGGAGAACCTCCAGCGGTACTTCTCGACGCACGGCGCGGCGCCTGAGCACCTCTACGTGCGCGCGGGGGCCGAGGCCGAGCTGCACGCGTTCAGGGTGTGCGCGAGCCTCGACTCGCTGGTGGTGGGCGAGCCGCAGATCCTCGGGCAGGTGAAGGAGGCCGTGGCCGCGGCGCAGACCTCAGGCGCCTCGGGCGCGGCCCTCGGGGCGCTGATGCGCGGGGCCTTCAAGGCCGCCAAGCGGGTGCGCAGCGAGACGGGCATCGGCGCGGGGCAGGTGAGCGTCGCGAGCGTCGCGGTCGACCTCGCGCGCGGGATCTTCGGCGAGCTCCGCGACCGGCAGGTGCTGCTCGTGGGCGCGGGCAAGATGGCGCTCGGGGCCGCGCGGAGCCTGGTGAACCAGGGCGCGCGGCTGGCGGTCGCGAACCGCTCGTTCGAGCGCGCCGAGGCCCTCGCGCGGGAGCACCGGGGCACGGCGCACCCGCTCACGGACCTCGGGATGCTGTTGCAGCACGCCGACGTGGTGGTGTGCTCGACGGCGTCGCGGGGCTTCGTGCTGACCCGCGACGACCTCCACGCGGCGATGCGCGGGCGGCGGGGGAGGGCGCTCTTCCTCGTGGACGTGTCGGTGCCGCGCAACGTGGACCCTCGCGCGGGGGACCTCGACAGCGTGTACCTCTACAACGTCGACGACTTGGAGCGGATCGTGGCCGAGGGAGGCGCCGCGCGCTCCGACGCGAAGGGCGCGGCGGAGCGGCTGGTGGAGGAGGAGCTCTCGGGCTGGCGCCGGGAGCGCAGCGTGGCCTCGGGGGCGGGGCCCACCATCGCGGCGATACGACGGCGCTTCAAGGACGCGGCGGCGGCGGAGCTCGACCGCTCGCTGCACGGGCGGCTGAAGCACCTGAGCGACGCGGACCGAGAGGCGCTCGGCGCGATGCTCGACGCGGCGGTGTCGAAGCTGTTGCACCCGTCGACGGCGGCGCTGAGGGAGAGCGCGGGCACGCCCGAGGGTGACGCGCTCGCGCGCGCCGCGCGCAGGCTCTTCGGCGTCGACGAGGGAGGCTGAGAGGGACCCATGAAGATCACGCTCGCGACGCGCAGGAGCGCGCTGGCGCTGGCGCAGAGCCGGCAGGTGGCGGCGGCGCTCGAGGCCGCCAACCCCGGGCTGACGGTGGAGGAGCTCCACGTGGTGACCGAGGGCGACCGGGTGACCGACCGGCCCCTGGCGGCCATCGGGGGCAAGGGGCTCTTCGTGAAGGAGATCGAGGAGGCCCTGCTCGACGGCCGCGCCGACCTCGCCGTGCACTCGATGAAGGACCTCCCCGCGGAGCTCGCGCCGGGGCTGCGACTCGCGGCGGTGCCCGAGCGCGCGAGCCCCTACGACCTCTTCATCGCGCGCGGGGGCGGCGACCTCGACGCGCTCCCCGCGGGGGCGCACCTCGGCACGAGCTCTCGCCGGAGGGAGCTCCAGCTCAAGGCCCTGCGGCCGGACCTCCGGGTGTCGCCCCTGCGCGGCAACGTCGACACGCGGCTGCGCCGCTTGAGGGAGGGCGACTACGACGCCATCGTGCTCGCCGCCGCGGGCCTCGCGCGGCTCGGGCTGAGCGTCGACGGGGCCAGCCTCGAAGGGAGGGTCGTCCCCGCGGTGGCGCAGGGCGCGCTCGCGCTGGAGACCCGCGACGGAGACGACGCCGTGACCGCGGCGGTGCGGAGGCTCCACCACCGCGGGAGCTCCGTCGAGACCGCCGCGGAGCGGGGGCTGATGCGAGCGCTCGGCGGGAGCTGCACGCTGCCCCTCGGCGCCCTCGCCCTGTGGGACGAGGCCCGCGGGTTGCTCTCGATCGAGGGCTACCTCGCGCGCGAAGACGGCTCCGTGAGCGTGAGGGACAGCCTCCGTGACGCGGCCCGCGACGAGGCCGAGGCCGAGGCCCTGGGGCGACGGCTCGCCGAGCGGCTGCGGGCGAGGCGCGACGGCGAGGGCGGATAGCGTGGGGCGACGACCTACATCGGGAGTTGCGCCCCGATAGAGGTTCCGCACAGCTTGGGAGGATCGATGAGCAACCCATCAGTCGCTGAGTCCGTGAGCGCCGCCACGACCGAGGCCGAGCTCGACGACGTCTTCGCGCGCTGGGCCCGCGCGCCGGTGCGCTTCACCGTCGCCGCGCCCGACGCCGACCCCTCGTTCACGGCCGACCCGGTCGTGGCCTCGCGCATCC
>JAEYZO010000453.1 GCA_023428035.1 Pseudomonadota bacterium
CCAGCCCCTCATGCGCGTGCTCGGCCGGAGAGACCGCCGCGGGGGGGCCTGCACTCGCGTGGTGCGCGCCGGCGGCATCTGGAGCCCGCGACACGCCGAGCGCCGCTGCGCGAGCGTCTGCGCGCGCCGCGGAGGCCAGTGGACGGGCCAGTGGAACAGCGTGATCCCGGGGCAGCAGGGCGCTTGCACCTGCCGCTTCGAGGGCGCGGCCTGCCAATGACCCGCGCCGCTGAGGTATGAGTGCGCGGCCGATGAAGCCAACGCACCTCCTCGCCCTGGCGGCCGCCCTCTCCGCGTGCGCCGACGACCCCGTCGACGTCTCGTGGGTGCCCGTGGCGGGCGCGACCTGCGGCGCGCGCACCCGGCGCTTCGAGGCCCTCGACAGCCCTCACGTCGACCCCGCCGCGGGCCCCATCGCGTGGAACTCCAACCCGCCCTCGTCGGGCCCCCACGCCGGCGCCTGGGCGCGCTTCGGGGTGTTCAGCACCCCGCTGCCGCGCGCGCACTACGTCCACAACCTCGAGCACGGGGGCGTGGTGATCGCGTACCGCTGCGCCGACGACCGCTGCCCCCTCGCGGCGCGGGTGAGGGCCGTGTTCGACGCGCTCCCCGCCGACCCTTCGTGCGTCGCCCCCGGGGCGCCGAGCCGGCCGAGGGCGATCCTCACGCCCGACCCGCTGTTGGAGAGCGAGGTGGCCGCCGCGGCCTGGGGGGTGGTGTACCAGTCCGACTGCGTCGACGGACCGAGCCTCGCGGCCTTCTACACCTCCCGCGTGGGGATGGCCCCCGAAGACACCTGCGCCGACGGGGCGTACCGGTAGTACCGTCGCGGCCCCTATGGCGAACGAGACCAACTGGACCGTGCTCCCTCACCGCCCCATCGAGAAGCTCTCCGAGCGTGTGTGGCGCGTCGAGGGAGACCTCAAGGGCATGGACCTCAAGCGCGTGATGACCGTCGCGCGCCTCACCGACGGGGGCCTCGTGGTGCACAACGCCATGGCCCTCGAAGAGCCCGCGATGAAGGAGCTCGACGGCTGGGGCCCGGTGCGCTTCATCGTCGTGCCCAACGGCTACCACCGCATCGACGCGCCGCGCTTCAAGGCCCGCTACCCCGACGCGAAGGTGCTCTGCCCGAGGTCCGCCCGCGCCAAGGTCGAGCAGCGGGTGGCGGTCGACGGCGCGTACGAAGACCTCCCCGCCGACGAGTTCGTGTCGCTCGAGACCCTCGACGGCACGGGCGAGGGAGAGGGCGTGATGATCGTGCGCGAGGGCGCCGGCGCGGGCACCACCCTGGTCTTCAACGACGCCATCTTCAATATGCCGCACGCGCCGGGCTTCTCGGGCTTCGTGCTCCGCTACGTGACCGCGTCGACGGGGGGCCCGAGGGTCTCTCGCCTCGCGCGCCTCGCGTTCATCAAGAACAAGCGAGACTTCGCCGCGCACCTCGAGCGCCTCGCGCACCTGCCGGGCCTCGCGCGGGTGATCGTCTCGCACCACCAGACCATCACCGACGACCCCGCGGGAGCGCTCCGCGCCGTCGCCGCGTCGGTGTGAAGGGTCACCCCAGGCAGCGGGCCATCCTCCGCGCGGCCTCGGCGATCGAGCGCTCCGTGAGCGCCGCGTACCCGAGCCGCAGGTAGGGCCGCGGCCGCCCGTCGAAGCTGAAGCGACGGCCGGTGTGCAGCCACACGCCCGCGGCCTCGCAGCGCGCGGCCCAGGCCTCGACGTCGACCTCCTTCACCCTCGCCCAGATCGCCATGCCCCCGGTCGGCGCGCGGAAGCTCAGCGCCCCTCCCAGCTCCTTCGCGAGCGCCTCCACCATCGCGTCCCTGCGCGCGTGGTAGGCCCTCCGCGCGCGCTTCGCGTGGCGCTCGACCTCGCCCTCTTCGAGCAGCTCCGCGACGGCCCTCTCGGTCACCGGGTCTCCCTGCCGGTCGATGAGCGCGCGCGCGTCGGCCATGCGCTCGAGCACCGCGCGCGGCGCCGCCACGAAGCCCACCCGCAGCGCCGGCGCGAGGAGCTTCGACAGCGTGCCGACGTACACCACCACCCCCGCGTCGTCGGCGCTCGCGAGCGGCAGAACGGGCCGGCCCTCGTAGTGGAACTCGTGGTCGTAGTCGTCCTCGATCACCGCGACGCGGCGCTCCCTCGCGAGCGCGAGGAGCGCCATGCGACGCCCCGGAGAGAGCACCGCCGTCGTCGGGTACTGGTGGTGCGGCGTGACGTACACCGCGCGCACGGGCTCGCGCTCCATCAGGGCCGCGAGGGCGTCGACGTCCAGCCCGTCGCGGTCGACGCGCACCGGCGCGAGGCGGGCCCCCTCGGCGCGCAGCGCCTCCCACGCGGGGCGGTAGCCGTACGACTCCACCGCCACGACGTCGCCCGCGCGGAGGAGCGTCCTCGCCGCGAGCGAGAGGGCCATCTGGCTCCCGCGCGTGACCATGAGGTCGTCGGCGCCCACCGCGAGCCCCCGCAGCGCCGTGAGCATCGACGCGAGGGCCGCCCGCAGCCGCGCGTCGCCCCGCGCGTCGGCGTACCCCAGGAG
>JAEYZO010000518.1 GCA_023428035.1 Pseudomonadota bacterium
CTCCGACACCGTGTCGCCGCGCACGTTGCCCGAGAGGTAGCCTGGCACCTGCCCCGAGAGCGCGGCGCGGGCCTCGGGCCGGTCGCCCGGGGAGAGGTCGGCGTAGAGCCACTGCCTGAAGCGAAAGGGCTGGGTGTTCTCGAGCGAGCGCGCCGTCGGCCCCGGAGCGCGGAGACGAATCAGCGCGACGCCTCCGCGGGTCTCGGCGAGGAGCGCCGCGACGCCCGCGCCGGCGCTGCCGAGAGGCTTTCGGCGGAGCAGGGCCTCGCCGCCGACGAGGGTGCCCACGCCCCACCCGTCGACGCCGCCGTCGGGGGGCGTGAGCGCCGCCGACTCGATCTGCGCCGCGCAGCGCGCGCGGTCGTACTGGTTGCCGATGTACCCGAGTAGGCGCGTCATCGCCTGCCATCATGCACCGTCGCGGCGCGAGAGTGGGCCTCGCTCGCGCCGCGGGGGCGCTTGACAGCGGGGGGGCGCCTCCCTAGTGTCGCGCGCCCCGCGGGCCCATAGGGCTCCCGAGAGCCGCGACCGCGCCATGAAGCCCCCTCCCACGCTGAAGGTCGAACGCATCCCCGAAGAGGGTCTCGAGCTCGAGATCCCCTTCGACCCGGCGTGGCTCGGAGAGGTGCTCGCGTCGGCGGAGCTCGCCCCCGCCCCAGGCCGCGAGGGCGGCGCGAGGGTGCGCGTCGACCTCGACCGGCGGAGCGTGATCCTCAGCGGGCGCTTCGACACGGCGGCGACCGCGACCTGCGTCGCCTGCCTCGAGCCCGTCGAGATCGCCCTCGGGGCCGAGTTCACCCTCATGCTCGAGCCCGCGACCCCGGCGGTCAACGTCGCCCAGCGGGGCGCCGCGCCCGACGAGCGCGAGCTCACCCCCGACGAGCTCGACGTCGACACCTACGAAGACGGCGAGGTCGACCTCGCCCGCTGGCTCCGCGAGCAGGTCGTGCTCGAGGCGCCGGTGCACCCGCGGCACGAGGGCGACTGCCCGACGCCGCTCAACGCCCCCCACGCAGACCACGGCGCCGCCGACGCGGCCGCCGATGACCCGCGCCTCGCGCCGCTCAGGCGCCTCATGTCCAACAAGGAGTAAGACCCCGTGGCCGTTCCGAAGAGGAGGACCTCTCGCACCAAGCGCGACATGCGCCGCGCCAACCACGACAAGCTGTCGGCGCCCGCCATCAGCCGTTGCAGCAACTGCGGCGAGACCAAGCGCCCGCACTACGTCTGCGCGACCTGCGGCCACTACGACGGCCGCGCCGTGGTCGAGAAGACCAGCGACACCGCCGAGGGCTGAGCCGAAGGGTCGCGGCGTGAGCCTCGCGCTGGTGTTCCCTGGTCAGGGGTCGCAGTCGGTCGGCATGGGCCGAGCGATGGCCGACGCCTGCCCCGAGGCCCGCGAGGTCTTCGCCCGCGTCGACTCCGCGCTGGGCGGCGACGCCCTGTCGACCCTCTGCTTCGAGGGCCCTGAAGACGCCCTCACCCTCACCGCCAACGCGCAGCCCGCGATCCTCGCGGCCAGCCTCGCGTGCCTCGCCGCGCTCCGCGCGCGGCTGCCCTCGCTCTCCCCCTCGCACCTCGCCGGGCACTCCCTCGGCGAGTACAGCGCGCTGGTGGCGTCCGGCGCGCTCGCCCTCGAAGACGCCGCGCGGCTCGTGCGCCTGCGCGGAGAGGCGATGCAGTCCGCCGTGGCGCCGGGGGTGGGGGCGATGACCGCGAGCCTCCTCCTCGACGACGACGCGGTCGAGGCGGTCTGCGCCGAGGTGCGCGCGGAGCTGCCGGGGCGCGCCCTCTCCACGGCCAACGTCAACGCGCCGGGGCAGGTGGTGATCGCGGGGCACGCCGACGCCGTCGCGCGCGCCGCGGAGCTCATCGAGTCCCGCGGCGGAAAGGCCATGAGCCTCAAGGTGAGCGCGCCCTTCCACTGCGCGCTGATGGAGCCCGCGGCGCGGGCCCTCGACGCCGCCCTCGCGGGGGTGAGCGTGGGCCCGCTCTCGGCGCCCGTCGTGAGCAACGTCGAGGCCTCGCCCAACGCCGACCCGTCTCGGGTCCGCGCGCTGCTCGTGCGGCAGGTGACGGGCGCCGTGCGCTGGCGCGAGGGCGTCGCGCGCATGGTGGCCGAGGGCGTCGACACCTTCGTCGAGGTGGGACCCGGGCGCGTGCTCTCGGGGCTCATCAAGCGCACCCACCGGCCCGCGAGGGTCTTCAGCGTCGGCGACCCCGAGGGCCTCGACGCCGCCGTCGCCGCCCTCTCGTGAAGGGAGCACAGATGTTCGACCTCAAGGGAAAGACCGCCCTCGTCACCGGCGCCTCTCGTGGCATCGGCCGCGCCATCGCCGTCTCCCTCGCGCGTCAGGGCGCGTGGGTGGCCGTGAACTACGCCCGCTCCGCCGAGGCCGCCGAAGAGACCCTCGCGCGGGTGCGCGAGGCGGGGAGCGACGGCGAGGTGCTGCCCTTCGACGTTGCCGACGGCGCCGCGACCACGGCCGCTATCGACGACCTCGCGAAGCGCCGCGGGGGCCTCGGGGTCGTGGTCTCGAACGCGGGCATCAACGTCGACAACCTCGTGCTGCGCCTCGACGACGACGAGTTCGAGCGCATCCTCGCGACGAACGTCAAGGGCGCGCTGCACGTGCTCCGCGCCGCGGTGCGGCCGATGATGAAGGCGCGCTGGGGGCGCATGATCGCCGTGTCGTCGGTGGTGGGCGAGATGGGCAACGCGGGGCAGGTGGCCTACGCCACCAGCAAGAGCGCGCTCTTCGGGATGATGAAGTCCCTGGCGAAGGAGTACGGCTCCCGCGGGGTCACCGCGAACGTGGTGGCGCCGGGCTTCGTGGTGACCGACATGACCTCGGGCCTGAGCGACGAGGTCCGCAAGCGCCTGGTCGAGCTCACCCCGGCGGGGCGCTTGGGCACGCCCGAAGACGTAGCCTCGGCGGTGAGCTGGCTCGCCTCGCCCGAGGCGGCGTGGGTGACCGGTCAGGTCATCAGCGTCAACGGCGGCCTGCGGATGTGACGCGCCGCAGGCTTTACGCCGCCGCGCCCATCGTGTAGCTACGCGGCCGGAGTCTAGAGAAGGGCTGGGCTGATGAAGGTGACGAGCGCAGAGGTCGAGCAGCGCGTGAGGGCGATCATCGCGAAGAACCTCGACGTACCGCTGCAAGACGTGCGGCCCGAGAGCGACTTCGAGCGTGATTTCAAGGCCGACTCGCTCACGCTCACCGAGCTCGCGCTCGCGCTCGAGGAGGAGTTCGACCTCGACATCCCCGACGGCGAGGTCGCGCGCATCAAGTCGGTGCAGGTCGCGGTCGACTACATCGCCTCGCGCGTGTCGGCGACCTGAGGCGCGCCGTGCGCTGGGTCCTCGCGAGCGACCACGCGGGCTTCGCCCTCAAGGAGCACCTCGAGGGCTACCTCCGCGAGCGCGGCCACGAGGTCACCGACCTGGGCCCCGACGACACCTCGCGCACCGACTACCCCGACTGGGGCCACGAGCTCGCCGAGGCCTACCTCGCGGGCGGCTACGACTTCGGCCTGCTCATCTGCGGCTCGGGCATCGGCATCTCCATCGCCGCGAACCGTCACCGGGGTATCCGCGCGGCGCTCTGCCACGACGAGTACACGGCGCGCGTCGCGCGGCAGCACAACGACGCCAACGTGCTCGCGCTGGGCGAGCGGGTGGTGGGGCAGGGCGTGGCCGAGGGCATCGTCGACGTCTTCGCCGCGACGGCCTTCGAGGCTGGCCGGCACACGGTCCGCGTCGCGAAGATCGAGCGCTGACCGGCTACGGCGTCGCGCGGGCACACCACCAGGCGTCGGAGCGCGCGAGGGATCGTTCGGCGTCGGCGGTGTGGGTGAGGGGCCCGCGCTCGTGGCCTCCGAGGAAGATTCCCCCTCGGCCGACGGCGAGGGCGCGCAGCTCGGCGTGACCCTCGGTCGCGGGGAGTATGGCGTCGAAGCGCTCGACGACACGCGCCGACGCGCCGACGCGGAGCCGCAGCAGCATCGGCCGACCGGGGGTGAGCACGCTCCGACCAGAAGGGTTCTGGGTCCACCCCTCCGAGCCGCCGACCCAGAGCTCCGCGCCGTCGTAGGCGCCGCTCTGCGCGAGCCCTGACTCCCTCGCGTCGACGGTGGTGGTCCCGAGGGGCGCGCCGTCGAGGTCGAGCTCCGACACCATCGCGTGCAGCTCGGTGTTGTCTCGCCCGAGCTCACGCCGGCTGCGGCCGAGGACGGCGACGCGATCCTCGCCCGCGGCGATCCCGAAGAGCTCGTCCTCGACGTCGGGGGTGCCGACGACGGCGGTGAAGCCCGCCGAGCCGTCGCGCTCGACGCGGGAGACCAGCGCGTCGGAGGTGTTCTCCCGAGGGCCGATGCGCTCTCGCAGCAGAGAGAGGGAGGTGCCGAAGACGGCGTTGTGTCGGGCCACGCGCGTGCGGTCGGCGAAGAGCGCGACGAAGGCGCGGCCGCGGGCGTCGAGCGCGAGGTGCGTGAGGTAGGGCCCCACCGTGGCGGAGAAGGTGTCGAAGCTCCCTCCGATGGGGAGGATCGGCGACGCGGGCGCCGCGGGGCTGACCAGGGTGCGGGGCCCGCGGGAGAACGCTCCGCCCTCGCGCCGCCAGCGGTAGAGGAACACAGCGAAGTCCTCGGTCATCAGCGTGACGACGACGTCTTCGCCGTCGGCGGCGACCGCGACGCTCGCCTCGGAGAGGGCGCCGACGCGGAGCACGTCGCGAGGCGACCCGAGCCACGCTCGCGTGTCGGTCACGAGCTCCGGGTCATCGAGCAAGCGACGATCAAGGACCCGGTCTCCGTTTCCGCGCGCGAGGAAGACCCTGCGCTCGGCGTCGACGCCCACGGCGGACCACTCCCCCTGTATCGCACCCGGTTTTCTGGACACCAGCTTCGACTACGCCGCGATCCTCTCCTGATGGAGAGCGCGGGCTGCGTTCGGACTCTTGAACCCGTTCTTCTCGACGAGCCACTGGTCGTTGTACTTC
>JAEYZO010000526.1 GCA_023428035.1 Pseudomonadota bacterium
CACGAAGTCCGCGTAGTCCACCGCCTGCAGCGCGAGGGTCACCGCCCCTTGCGCGAGCGGGCCCGCGCGCGCCACCCCCAGCGCGTCGGCGCTCTCCTCGTCGATCATCCGTCGGATCAGCACCGCCGTGACGGGTCGGGTCACCCTCGCGAAGCCCAGGGTCTGCCCTACGGCGCCCACGAGCGCGCGGGTGAGGGCGCGGCCCTGCTCGCTCTCCCCGGCCTGCCGACGGCGGATCGCGCGGTAGGTCGCCTCGGCCTGCGCGTGGCTGCGCGGGAGCACCTCGTCGGCGAGGCCCATCATGGCGCCCACGAGGTTCCAGGTGTGCAGGTACGCCTCGCGCTCGTCTTCGCTGAGGTCGACGCCGACGCGCTGCAGCGACCGCAGCGTCACGTACGAGAAGGTCAGCAGGGTGAAGAGCTGGTCTTCGTGGTTGATGGGGGGCCCGTCGACGGCGCGGTCCCAGGGGGTGCGGCCCATGACGGCGCCGAGGGAGCGCACTCCCGCCAGAGAGGCGTCGGCCTCTCGCACCGGCGCCAGGAGGAGGTAGCGCATCGCCGCGTGCATCAGCCTCACCTTCTGCGCGCTCCTGACGCCGCGGCCCCCGGGCTCGACCCCGCCCGGTGACATCACGTCGGCGACGAGCTGCGCGGTCTCGAAGATCCTGCGCTTCGCGTGGCGCTCGAGCTGCCGCGTGGCGGCGAGCACCTTCACCCCGCGGCGCATCGTGTAGCACTCGGGCAGCGAGGCGGTGAGGAGCGCCATGAGCACCAGCGCGCCCTGCCGCGCGAAGACCTCCTGCCCGAGCTCGATCTTCGCGGGGTCGGCCCACCCCGGGAGCTCGTCGCTCTCGGTGAAGTACGCCCTCGCCGCGGGCGGCAGCTGCGCCGGCGGGACGTCTTCGTTGCGCACCATCACGTCGATGAGCCGGTTGACCTCGACGAGGGCTCCGTCGCTGTAGACCGCGGCGACCACCGCGTCGGCCAGCGGGTCCGTGGTCTGCCGCAGCGCCTCGAGCGCCTCGTCCGTGGGCGTCCATCCCTCCATAGGCCCGCGATCACAGTCCGCGCGAGGCCCGCGGGTCAAGCTCGCCGCGCTTCGGTGTAGCGTCGCGCCGGTGACCCCGCCCTCGCGCCCGACGCTCGCCGCGGCCCTCGCGATCGCGGTGGTCGCCATCAGCTCGGCCGCCCTCTGGATCAGGCTCTCCCACGCCTCGGCGCTGGCGATCTCCTTCCATCGCCTGGCCTACGCCTCGGTGATCCTCGCGGCGCCGGGGTGGCGAGCCCTCCGGCGAGAGCTGCCCTCGTTGCCCGTGAGGGCGCGATGGGCGATCCCCGCGGCGGGGGCGGCGCTAGCCCTGCACTTCGCGGCGTGGATCGCGAGCATGGCGCCGTCGTCTCCCTACGCGACGAGCACCGCGGCGAGCACGACGCTGGTGGTGACGCACCCGGCGATGGTGGTGCTCGCCGAGCGCGCGCTGCACGGAACGCGGGTCTCGGCGCTCAAGGCCGCGGGCATCGGGCTCTCGCTCGCGGGGGCCGCGGTGATCGCCGCGGGAGACCTCGGCAGCGGGCACCGGGTCACGGGAGACCTCCTCGCGCTGCTGGGGGCCGCGGCGGGGGCGGGGTACTTCATGCTCGGCGCGGGGCTGCGCTCGCGGCTCGGGCTGATGGCCTACGTGTTCCCCGTGTACGCGACGGCGGCGGCGGGGCTGTGGGGCGCGGCGATGGCGCTGGGCCTTCCGCTGCATACGCCCTCGCTCAGGGAGCATGGGTTGTTCCTGGCGACGGCCCTGGGGCCGATGCTGCTCGGGCACACGACGCTCAACTGGGCGCTGCGGTGGTTGCCCGCGTGGCTGGTGAGCGCGACGATCCTCGCGGAGCCGCCGGTGAGCGTGGCGATGGTGTTCCTCGCGACGGGCGAGCGGCCCCCGGCGAGCGCGTGGCTGGGCGGCGCGCTGGTGCTGGGGGGCCTCGCGGTGCTCACGCGGAGCGCCGCGCCGAAGGAGTCAGAGCCATGAGCGTGCGGGTCGAGACGAAGGGGGCCGTGACGACGGTGGTGCTGCACCGCCCCGAGCGGCGGAACGCGGTCGACCGAGCGACGGCCGACGCGCTGAGCGCGGCCTTCGAGGGCTTCGAGCGAGACGACTCGCAGCGCGTCGCGGTGCTCTACGGAGAGGGCGGCACCTTCTGCGCGGGCGCGGACCTGAAGGCGCTCACCGAGGGCGAGCCGAACCGCCTCGACCCCGAGGGAGACGGGCCGATGGGGCCGTCGCGGCGGGTGATGTCGAAGCCGGTGATCGCGGCGATCGCGGGCCACGCCGTCGCGGGGGGCCTCGAGCTCGCGCTCTGGTGCGACCTGCGCGTGGCCGAAGAAGACGCGGTGCTGGGCGTGTTCTGTCGGCGCTGGGGCGTTCCCTTGATCGACGGGGGCACGGCGAGGCTGCCGCGGGTGGTGGGGCTGGGTCGCGCGCTGGATCTGATCCTCACGGGGAGGGCCGTCGACGCGCGCGAGGCGCTGTCGATGGGGCTGGTGAACCGGGTGGTGGCGAGGGGCGAGGCGAGGGCCGCGGCGGAGTCGCTGGCGGCGGAGATCGCGCGCTTTCCGCAGGGGTGCATGAGGGCCGACCGTCGGAGCGCGTACGAGGGGATGGAGACGTCGCTGGAAGAAGCGATGCGGGCGGAGTTCGCGCGAGGGGTGGAGGTGGTGATGACCGAGTCGCTGGAGGGCGCGCAGCGGTTCGCGGGCGGCGCGGGGAGGCACGGGCGCTTCGAGGGGTGAGCGGTGGGCCGCACCCCGCTCCCTCCGCGACCCCGTACCCGGTACGGGGCCGAGGGCACCTACGGAGCCGAGGGCCAGGCGCCCCTTCGCGCGATCATGGCCCCGTAGCGATTCATCGCAGGGCAGCGACCTCGCCACCGCGGGGCAGCGACCCTCGGGTCGCGACAGCGCGATGTTTCATCGCAGGGCAGCGACCTCACCACCGCGGGGCAGCGGTGTTTCATCGCGGGGCCGCGACCTCACCATCGCAGGGCAGCGATGTTTCATCGCAGGGCAGCGACCTCACCATCGCAGGGCAGCGGTCGTCCATGGGGGGGCTGCTACCCGGCCCGGCGAGGTGGTGCGGCTTTCACGGCGCCCTCACCCCGCGCTCCGTCCGCGACCCCGGTGTGTGCGCGCTACCCCCCGCCCATCAACCGCTCGGCCTTGCGCGCGACGAGCGCGAGCAGGTCGTCGAGCGCCACGTTGTAGTCGAGCAGGTGCAGCCCCAGGAACGACGGCGCGAAGATCAGCCCGTCGTAGGGGATCGGGTCTCGCCGCTGGTCACCCATCGCGGGCGCGGCGCGGAGCTCGAGGTACGCGTCGAGGTTCGCGTCGGCGACGCAGCGCAGGGAGTAGAAGTCCCGCAGGCGCACGAAGGGCGTGGTGACCTCGGGGGAGAAGCGCGCGCCCACCGCGAAGACCGCCTGGTGCGCGAAGGTCGGGAGGTACACCGCGCGCGGTCGCGCCTCCATGGTGCCCCCGGCGAGCGCGACGGGGTTGTTGCACGCGAGGGACATCCCCGCGCGCACCGACGAGGGGTACACGCCGCCCGCGCTGGGGGGGTGGCTGACGCCGAAGGTGTGGTAGGCCACCGCGCACCCGACCTCGTCCTCGCTCGCGCACAGCGGGACGTCACCGATGGAGCCTCCGCGGAGCGCGCCGCGCGGCACCTGCACCGAGCCTCCGAGCAGCAGCGCGACGATGAGGCGAGCGCGCAGCGTCGCGTCGGGTGCGATCACCTCGGAGAGCAGTCGCTCGGTCATGAACGAGCCCTGGGAGTGACCCATCAGCACGAAGGGCCTCCCGCCGTTGTCCCTGCGGAGGTACTCGCGGAAGGCCGAGGCGACGTCGTCGAAGGCCAGGTCGAGCCTCGCGGCGGCGCCGTCACCCCGGAGCCCGAGGAGCGTCGCCTGGCGGTAGAGCGGCGCCACCACCCGACACTGCCCGCGGAACCACGCGGCCTGGTTCAACAGCGGGTCGAGCATCGGCGTGGTGTTGGTGAGGTCGGTGCGGTTTCCTGGGAGGCCCGTCACGTCGACGGTGGGGTAGACGTAGAAGCAGTCGTAGGCGGGCGCCGTCGCCGCGGGGGGCGAGGGGATGGTGGTGCGGGTGCCGTCGGCGAGGAGCTCGGTGGTCGTGAGGTCCGCGGAGAGGCAGAGGTCGCGGGCGATCCCAGGGCGGCAGAGCCAGAGTTCGTCGCGGGTGTAGTCGAGGGGAGGGAGCCCCGCGTCGACGGGAGGGGCGGGTGCGTCACTGACGTCATCGACGGCGGGGACGTCGGGCGCGGTGACCTCCGCCGACGGTGCATCGGTCACCGCGGCGTCGCTTGTGGTGGTGGAAGACTCGCCGCAACCGACCGCCGCGAGCGCGACGCAGAGCCAGACCGAGCGCGTTCCCATGGGGCGAGGGTAGACCCGCCGTGGGCCCGACGAGAACTCGCCCGACGCGCGGTGTCGTCGTAGGGAGCGGGCCATGACCGCGCGCCCGCTGCTCCTCGCGTACGCGAACTGCGACACCTGCCGTAAGGCCCGCGCGTGGCTCGACGCGAAGGGCGTCGCCTACGACCTGCGCCCCATCGTCGACGAGCCCCCGACCCCCGCCGAGCTGAAGCGCTGGGTGAAGGCCAGCGGGCTGCCCGTGAAGAAATGGCTGAACACCAGCGGGCAGAGCTACCGCGCGATCGGCAAGGCCAGGGTCGACGCGGCCGACGACGCGACGCTCCTCCAGTGGCTCGCCGCCGACGGCAAGCTCGTGAAGCGCCCGGTGCTGGTGGCGGGAGACGTCGTGCTCGTGGGCTTCAAGCCAGAGGGCTACGCGGGGGTGTTCGGGTAGGGGGCCGAGGCGACTCGGCGGGGAGGGTCGTGGG
>JAEYZO010000596.1 GCA_023428035.1 Pseudomonadota bacterium
CGACGACGACGCCCGCGCCCGCGTGAGCGCCGCCCGCGCGTCCGCCGTCGACGCCCTCAAGCGCGAGCTCACCCGCGACGTGCCCTCGGCGCTGGTGCGCGAGCTCGGCCTGCCCACCTCCCGCGAAGCGGTCGCGCTCGCCGACGCCCTCGACGCCCAGCTCTGGGCCGCCTGACCGCCCCTCCGCCCTCCCCCGGCTCTTACCCCTCCCGAGGCCCTTGCGGTCGTTGTGCGAGACGGCCCCCGTGCGCTAAGAGCACGCGCGGACTACTCCCACCCCCCCGAAGGTTGCACCCCATCGGCCCGCGGCGCCCGCCGCGAGCGCTGCGAAAGGCCCGAAGTACCGATGATCCCCTGGCTCCTGCAGAAGGTGTTCGGCACCAAGCACGACCGAGAGCTGAAGAAGATCCGGCCCCTGGTCGCCGCGGTGAACGACCTCGAGCCCAAGATGCGCGACCTCTCCGACGACGAGCTCCGGGGGCTCACCGCGAAGTACCGCGAGCGCATCGACAACGGCGAGAGCCTCGACAAGCTCCTGCCCGAGGCCTTCGCGACCTGCCGCGAGGCCGGGCGGCGCGTGCTCAACATGCGCCACTTCGACGTGCAGCTCATCGGGGGCATCACCCTGCACCGCGGGATGATCGCGGAGATGAAGACCGGCGAGGGCAAGACCCGCGTCGCGACGCTCCCGTCGTACCTCAACGCCCTCGAGGGCAAGGGGGTGCACATCGTCACGGTGAACGACTACCTCGCCACCCGCGACGCCGAGTGGATGGGTCGCATCCACCGCTTCCTCGGGCTCACCGTGGGCACGGTGGTGAACTCGCAGAGCGACCGGGAGAAGAAGGCCGCGTACCGCTGCGACATCACCTACGGGCAGAACAACGAGTTCGGCTTCGACTACCTCCGCGACAACATGAAGTACTCGGTCTACGACTGCGCGCAGCGTGACCTGAACTTCGCCATCGTCGACGAGGTCGACTCGATCCTCGTCGACGAGGCCCGCACGCCGCTGATCATCTCGGGGCAGGGCGAGGCGAGCTCGTCGCTCTACGTCGAGATCACCAAGGTGATCCCGTACCTCCGCAAGGACGAGCACTACGCCCTCGACGAGAAGGCCCACTCCGTCGCGCTCACCGACGAGGGCATCGAGGAGGCCCAGCGCCGGCTCAAGATCAAGAACCTCTACGACCCCGCGCACATCGAGGAGCTCCACGTGCTGCAGCAGAGCCTGCGCGCGCACACGCTCTACAAGCGCGACGTGAACTACATGGTGAGCGACGACGGCAAGGTGATCATCATCGATGAGTTCACCGGCCGCACGCTCGCCGGCCGCCGGTGGAGCGACGGCCTGCACCAGGCGGTAGAGGCCAAGGAGTTCGTCCGCGTCCAGGAGGAGAACCGGACGATGGCGACGATCACCTTCCAGAACCTCTTCAGGCTCTACAAGAAGCTCGGCGGGATGACCGGCACGGCCGAGACCGAGGCCGAGGAGTTCCACAAGATCTACAAGCTCGACGTGCTGTCGATCCCCACCAACAAGCCCATCCAGCGCCAGGACTTCGACGACCTCGTCTACAAGACCGAGCGCGAGAAGTTCAAGGCCGTGGTCGACGAGATCTCCGACGCGGTGGAGCGCGGGCAGCCCTCGCTCGTGGGCACGGTCACGGTCGAGAAGTCCGAGGCCATCTCGCAGCTCCTGCGCAAGCGGGGGATCCAGCACGAGGTGCTCAACGCGAAGCAGCACGAGCGCGAGGCCTTCATCGTGGCGCAGGCGGGGAGGAAGAGCGCCGTCACGGTGGCCACCAACATGGCGGGCCGCGGCACGGACATCATCCTCGGCGGCAACCCCGAGATGCTCGCGAAGGCCGAGATGATCCTGCTCCGCAAGGACCCGACGGACCCGGCGAACGCCGAGGAGCTCGAGTCGATGGTCGCGCGCTACAAGGAGCGCTGCGACGCCGAGCGCGAGGAGGTGAGGGCCGCGGGGGGGCTGCACATCATCGGGACGGAGCGGCACGAGTCGCGGCGCATCGACAACCAGCTCCGCGGCCGCGCGGGACGTCAGGGCGACCCGGGCTCGTCGCGCTTCTACCTCTCGCTCGAAGACGACCTCATGCGGATCTTCGCGGGCGAGCGCGTGCAGTCCATCATGGACCGCCTCGGCATGGAGGAGGACGTGCCCATCGAGCACCCCTGGGTGACCCGCTCGGTGGAGAACGCGCAGAAGAAGGTCGAGGCGAGGAACTTCGACATCCGCAAGAACGTCCTCGAGTACGACGACGTGATGAACCAGCAGCGCAAGGCGGTCTACAAGCTCCGCCGCGACGTGCTGGAGGGCCGCTACGCCCGCGAGGTGGTCAAGGGCCAGGAGGAGGACGAGAGGCCCGAGGTCGCGCCGCGCGAGCTCGACGAGGCCACCGTCGAGCGGGTGAAGGAGCTCACCTCGGTGATGCTCCGGCAGACCGCCGTCGCGCGCTCGATGCCCAAGACCGAGACCAGCGACGAGAACGAGGGCTACCGCGGCCCCACGGGCAACCGCGCGCCGCAGACGCTGGAGGAGGCCGAGAGCTTCGACGCCGAGCGCGCGGAGATGGAGGTCTATCACTACTTCGGTGCGCGGGTCCCGCTGACGAAGTTCGCCGACGACCCGATCGCGGCGCACGAGCACCTCGTGAAGGAGGTGTGCCGGTCGATCCAGATGCAGCGCGAGCGCCTGCTCGACCTGATCGACGCGGTGAACTCGCACGAGGTGGAGAAGCACTGCCCGCCGAACTCCACCCGCGACGACTGGAACCTCGAGGCCCTGTCGAGCCTCTTCAACGAGCGCTTCGGCGAGAAGCCCGGCGAGCTCGAGGACGCGGGCAACCGCGAGGACCTCGCGGCGGTGCTCTACAAGGCCGCCGAGGCGCTCTACAACGAGCGCGAGAAGGTCATCGAGGTGGAGTTCCTGCTCCGCGCGTTCCGCTCGCTGATGCTCGAGGAGATCGACCGCGCCTGGATCGACCACCTCACCAACATGGACCACCTCCGCGACGGCATCGGCCTGCGCGGCTACGGCCAGCGCGACCCGAAGCTCGAGTTCAAGAAGGAGGGCTTCGAGATGTTCACGGCGATGATGAACACCGTGAACGCGGGCGTGCTCCAGAAGCTCTTCCACATCGAGTTCGAGCGCCAGGCCGACGTCGAGCGCCTCGAGCGCGAGGAGGAGCGCCGCTACGCCGAGCGCCAGCGCAGCATGGTGGCGCAGCACGACGGCGAGAGCGGCGTCGACGAGACCAGCGACCTCGACCTCGCGAGCGCGCTGTCGCACCTCGGCCTCGACCCCTCGCAGATCACCAC
>JAEYZO010000657.1 GCA_023428035.1 Pseudomonadota bacterium
GACCCGCGCCGCGCCGAGTCGGTGAGTCGCGGAGCGGCCCTCGCTCGACGCGGAGACCCCGCGCGGCGCGTGCCCGCGTGCGTGGGCTGCCACGGACCGAGGGAGGGCGCGCGCAACCCGCGCTACCCCACGCTCACGGGGCAGCACGCAGGGCAGCTCGGGCTCCAGCTACGGCTCTTTCGCCGGGGGCTCCGCGGGGGCACCGATCACGCGGGCTTGATGCTCCGCGCGGCGCGGGGGCTGACCGACGGCGACGCGCTCGACCTCGCGCGCTACTACGCCACGCTGCCGCCGGCGACCGCGGTACCCTCGCGGCCCTGATGCAAGCCTTCACCGCCTACGCCGCCGCCACCGCGGTCACCGTCGCGCTAATGATCGAGTCCGAGCGGCGCGGGAGCGTCGCGGTGTGGGCGCTCAAGCCCGTCGCGTCGATGGGCTTCATCCTCGCGGCGGTGACCGCGGGGGCGACGGGCTCGGCCTTCGGGGTCGCCGTGCTGGTCGGGCTCGCGCTCTCGTGGTGGGGAGACGTGCTCCTGCTCTCGCGCGAGCGCTGGCCCTTCCTCGCGGGGCTCGGGGCGTTCTTGCTGGCGCACGTCGCGTACGCGGTGGCCTTCCTGATCCGCGGGGTGGATTGGGCCTACGCCTTCAGCGCGCTCGCGCTGCTCGCCCCCGTCGCGGCGCTGATCGGCAGGGGGCTGGACGGGTCGGTGCCCGCGCCGATGCGCGTCCCGGTGAGGGTCTACACCGCGGTCATCACGGTGATGGTGGCGCTCGCGGTGGGCACCGCGGGGGAGCGCGGCGGCTGGTGGATCGTCGCGGGCGCCGTGATGTTCTACCTGTCGGACCTGTCGGTGGCGCTCGACCGCTTCGTGTCCCCGGGGTGGAAGAACAAGCTGTGGGGGTGGCCGCTGTACTACGGCGCGCAGCTCGTCCTCGCGTGGTGCGCGGGGCGGTAGCGCGCGAGGGCGGGTCGTCGTACCGAGGGCGCCGCGTAGCCGTCGCCGCGCGTCCGCGCGAGGGGAGGTTCGTAGCGGCGGGAAGGGCACCACACGCGGGCACCGCGGGTCGCCCGTCTCCACCACGAAGCCCGTGCCGACGGGCTGCTCCCCGAGGAAGGCCCCCACGATGTGCCGCTGCACCGTCGCCATCACCCCGCGGCCGAAGCGCGCGACCACGGCGGCGTCGATCCCCGCGGTCATCACCCCGTAGGCGTTCCCCGCGGTCACGAAGGCGTCGACCTCGGGCATCGCGTCGAGCCGCCCCGCGAACACGCTCACCCGCGGGAGCCCCTCGAAGCGCGCGAGCATCGCCGCGCACGCCTCCGGGTCGGGGTGGAGCAGCAGCAGCGAGCGCCGAGCCGTCACGGCGCCCGACGGTATCAACCTGACGCGGAGTTCACGGTGAAATGCGCGCTCTGGGAGCTTGCCGATCGCTCCAGAGGCTTGCCGATCGCTCCAGAAGCCCTGCCGGACCGCTTGGAAGCCCTTTTGGGCGCTCACATAGACCTTCCCGTCGACGTCACGGCCCTGCCGGAGACCCACAACGCCACTTCGACGCAGAGAGAGCCTTCTCAGCCCATCCGGCAAGCCCTCCGAGCGATCGGCAAGCCCCACCGCGCGATCGGCAGACCTTCGCCACCGCGCGACGAGCCCCACCGCTCGCGCGGCAGACCTCCACCGCCGCGCGGCAGACCCCCGCGCCCGCTCGCGTACACTCCGCCCATGCGCGCCGTGCTCCCCCTACTCGCGTTGACCGCTCCCCTCCCCGCGATCGCGCACACGCCGCCCCCTCCCCCTGCTACCCGTCGCCCCCCGCCTCCGCGCGTGCAGGGCCCCCGCTGCCCGCTCTCCACCGGCGCGGTCTTCGCCGGGCAGTACCTCTGCGCCCAGGGCTCCACCGCGCTCACCCTCCGGGTCACCGAGGTGCGCGGCGCGACCGTGCGCGCGGAGTTCGACTTCGCCCACCCGCCCACCAACGTCTCCGGCCGCTACACCCTCACCGGCACCTGCGCCGGAGACCGCCTCTCGCTCTCGCCCGAGGCGTGGATCCGCCAGCCCTTCGGCTACGTCATGGTCGGGATGCGCGGCGAGCTCCTCGACGGCGGCGCGCGCCTCCGCGGAGCCATCACGCACCCCACCTGCGGCGGCTTCGACGTCACCCGACGCTGACCCCCCCGCGGTCGACGAATTGCTGACGCAGACGTCGGTATTTCCAAGGGTGCGCGGTGTGCGCCGGGACACCTACACGTCACGGCGCCCTCCATCGGTCACGGTTGTGACCAGTAGGAGTGACCACGGGGGCGGGGAATCCCGGGCTGAGGCGTGCGTGGCCGGGGCGTTGCACTCCGGTCATGCGTGCGCGCGCGAAGCTTCTACTGGGCGGTTGTTGCGGGGGTGATGGGAGCTTCGATGGCGGGCTGCGCCGCCGACGAGCTCGACAGCGACGACTGGGACGAGTCCTTCGACGTCGAAGAGATCGCGATCTCGGGTCGCTGGATCCCGTCGAGCGCGGCGACCGCGGCGGGCGACCGTCAGAGCCTTCGGTACGACAACCCGCCCTCGTGGAGCGGCGGGCGCAACTGCGGCGGGAGCCTGCTCCCCGGGGTGCGCGAGCTGGGGGACTACATCCGCGCGAACTTCAGGTCGCAGACGACGGGCTACGACGGCTACGTCTGTCGGCAGAACACCGCCAACACCAGCCAGACCTCGGTGCACGGCACCGGGCGCGCGATGGACATCTACGTCCCGCTCTCGGGGGGTCAGGCCGACAACACCAAGGGCGACGCGATCGCCAACTGGCTGATCTCGAACGCGGGCGCGCTCGGCGTGCAGCTCGTGATCTGGGACCGCTCGTCGTGGAACGCGAGCCGCCCCTCGGGCGCGAAGCTCCGCTCCTACGGCGGCCCGCACCCGCACCACGACCACCTGCACGTCGAGCTGAACGCCGACGGCGCGGCGCGACGCACGGCCTGGTACCGCGACCGCAGCGCCGCGAGCGCGCCCTCCACCTCGTCGTCGAGCGGTGGGGGCACCGCCACGACTCCGCCGCCGCCGAGCACGGGCGGGTCGTCGTCGAGCGCGCAGCGGGTGCGGGTGAACACGGGGGCGCTGAACCTGCGTAGGGGCCCCGGGACGAGCTACTCGATCATCACGTCGATGCCCTGCGGCGCGGCGCTGACGGTGGTGAGCGGCCCGAGCGGCGGGTGGTACCAGGTCGACTACGGCTCCGCCCGGGGGTGGACCTCGGGGAGCTACCTGCGCTCCGAGGCGAGCTTCTCGGCCAGCGCCTGCCGCTGAGCGAGTGGTAGCGTCGCTCCCGGGCCAATGGACCGCGGAGCAGCGAAGCGCCTCGCGCGCTACCTCGACGAGTGCCGCGCGCTCGTCATCGAAGAGATCCAGCGCATCGTCCCGGAGGAGCAGCGGCGAGAGCTCACGCTCTACCGGTTGATGCTCGACTACCCGCTCCGCGAGGCCAAGGGCCTGCGCCCCGCGCTCTGCGTCGCGACCTGCCGCGCGCTCGGCGGAAAGCTCGACGCGGTGCTCCAGTCGTCGGCGGTGCTGGAGCTCTACCACAACGCGTTCTTGATCCACGACGACATCGAGGACGAGTCGTGGCTCCGCCGCGGCAGGCCCACCCTGCACCGCGAGCACGGCGTGCCCATCGCGATCCACGTCGGCGACGCGATGCTCGCGCTCTCGCTCCAGCCCCTGCTCGACAACATGTCCTCGATCGGGCTCGGCCCCGCGCTGCGCATCCTCGAAGCGGTCGCCACGATGACTCGCCAGACCGTGCACGGGCAGGCCCTGGAACTCGACTGGATCCGCGACGGCGCGTGGGACCTCACGGACGCCGACTACCTCCGCATGGTGGAGCTCAAGACCGCCTGGTACAGCTTCATCACGCCCGTCGCGGTGGGGGCCATCACCGCGCGGCAACCCCGGGAGCGCATCGGGCAGCTCTCCCGCTTCGCCCTCGCGCTCGGCCTCGCGTTCCAGATCCAGGACGACGTGCTGAACCTCCGCGGCGAGGAGGGCGCCTACGGCAAGGAGATCGACGGCGACCTCTGGGAGGGCAAGCGAACGCTGATCCTGCTCCACGCGATGCGGCATATGTCGGCTGACGAGAGGTCCGAAGCCTCACGCATCCTCTCGCTGCCGCGACCTCCGCCGCCGGGTCAGGGCGACCTCGGGTGTGAGCTCGCTTCGCTCATCGACCGGCTCGAAGCGAGCGGCTCCCTCGACGCGCCGGGCGCGGCTGAAGCCCGCGCGACGCTCGACCGGCTCGACCCGGCGAGGAGGCGGGCGAAGACCGACGCCGAGGTGCGTTGGCTCCGGGCACGCGTGGACGAGCACCGCAGCGTCGACTACGCCGCGGGGGTCGCGCGCGCCGAGGCGGAGCGGGCCGGGGCGCTGCTCGACGAGTGCGCGCCGTGGCTCCCGCCTTCCCCCCACCGCGAGGTGCTGGAGGGTCTGGTCGGGTACGTCGTCGACCGTGTACGGTGACCATCGATGTCGTGGGGCGCGCACCGGTCGCGCGGGCCAGGGGCTCGCGATCTCCCTGAAGGCCAGGCCGCAGTGAGGAGCGCGGACTCTCGTCTCGACGAGCTCCGCGCGGTGAGCCTCCGCATCGACGCGCTCACGCGAGAGCTGCGAGGTCACCTCGAGAAGCTGGTGGTGCCGAGGATCGAGGCCGCCGCGGAGCACGAGCTCGGCGAGGACTTCAGGCCGATCCGCGCGCTGATGGACCGGCTGCGGCTGCGGATCCTCGAGCACCCCGCGGCGGCGCAGTCGCTGTTCGCGGCGCTGGTGGCCGAAGGTCGGTGGTTCGCGCAGACCGAGGAGGGTCAGGCGTGGGCTCAGAAGCTCGAGCGCTCACGGCTGCTCGCGGGCTCCCGGCGGATCTGGGACGCCCTCTCGCTAGGGATGATCGCGGAGGACTCCGACACCACCCTTCCGTCGGCCTACGTCGAGCTCCTCGCGCAGGCGGCGCGTCGTGAGGACATCGAAGACCGGCTGCGGGGGTACCGCCGATGAGCGTCCACGAGATGAAGCCGTCGTTTCGAGAGCGCGACCCGGTGTTCTACCTGCTGCTGGGTCTGCTCTCGTCGACCCGAGCCTTCACCTCCGCGCTGGGTCCGCTCACCGAAGACCCCGCGCGGCGCTGGGTCCACCGCGCGGGCATCCGTCGCGGCTACGACCAGCTCCTCATGGCCTCGCTGGGCCTCGTGTCGCTCGGCCGATCGATCCAGCGGCTCTTCGACGAGGGCCAGGAGATCGACGTCGCCGCGCCCGACGTGGCCCGCGACGACGAAGCGCCGGGCCTCGGAGACGTGCTCCGCTAGCGCGGGAACGGGGGAGCGTGAAGGTCGCGGACGACGGTCTCTGGGTCGACGGTTTCCGACGCTCTCCAGCGCGGCTGGGCGGCCGCGGCGGCTACAAGGAGTGGCAGCACTTCTTGTTGCACACGCGAGACGTCCACCTGCTGGTGAACTTCAACCTCATCGACGCGCCGTGGGGTGACCGCCGCGACGAAGAGACCGGGCGCTTGATCGTCCTCGCGCGCCGCGACGGGTGGGACGGCGACGTCGACGAGTTCGACTCGGGTCAGCTCTCCGTCACCGCGGGCTCCATCGACGCCCGCTTCGGTCGCAACTCGCTGCGCTTCGACGGGCGGCGCTACCACGTCGACGTCGACCTCGCGCGGCGCCCGGTGCGGGCCTCGCTGACCTTCACCCCTCGCTCGACGCCGGCGGTCTCGTGGCACCAACCGCTCTCCGCTGACAAGAGCCTCTCGTGGCTCTTCATGCCTCGGCTCACCGCGAGCGGTTCGGTCACCGTCGGTGACGAGCGCTTCGAGGTCGAAGACGCGCCCGCCTACCACGATCACAATTGGGGTCACTTCCGCTGGGGCGATGACTTCTCCTGGGAGTGGGGCTCGGCGCTGTCGTGGGACCCGGCGTGCCCGTGGAGCGCGGTGTACATGCGCATGGCCGACCGGCGTCGCGCGCGGGTGCTCTGCCAGGGGCTCTACCTCTGGCGCGGCGCCGAGCACCGCCGGATCTACCGTGACGAGCAGCTCCGCGTGGAGTGGGAGGGTCCCTGGCGCGGCGGCCGCGCGCTCAAGGTGCCTCGGGTGATGGCGCTGTTGTCTCCCGGGGAGGGCGGAGACCTCCCGCGCGCGCTCACGGTGCGCGCGGGGGCAGGACCCGACGAGGTCACCCTGCGCTTCAAGCCCGTCGACGCGGCGGAGGTGGTGATGCCGAGCGAGGCGTCAGCGAGCGCCGTGGCCGCCCTGCACGAGTGCTGGGGCGAGGCCACGCTCACGGGTCAGGTCGGGGGGGAGCGCGTCGCGCTGGAGGGCCCGGGTGTCTTCGAGTTCGTCCGAGACTGAGGCCGAGGCCTCGGTGGCGACCCTGCTGCGAGGGTCGCTCCGAGCGATCTCGCGGCAGGTGCCCGAGGCGCACGACGCGCTGCGCCTCGCGCTCGACGGCGTGGTGGTGTCTCTGCGCGTCGGGGACGAGCGCTTCTCGGTGAGCGGTGGCGCGCAGCTCCACGTCGGCGGTTGGCGCGACGACGCCACCGTGTTGGTCGAGACCACCCGGGGCGCGGTGCTCGCGGTGATCGACGAGGGTCTTCCGCTGACGGCGCTGGTGTGGGATGGTCGCGTCGCCGTGAGGGGGGCGCTCGACGCGATCGCGACGGTGTACGAGGCGCTGCTCGCGTTCGCGCACGGGGCGGTGCGGAGCCCCGACGCGCGCGCGGCGCTCAGACGGTTTCGAGGGGACGAGCAGCGCGGGGAGTAGTCCAATGACGAGTGGGCAGAAGTCCGACGCGGTGAAGCCGGTCGGTACGGTGGTGGTGGTCGGTGGTGGCATTACGGGGTTGTCCGCCGCGCACGAGCTGATGGAGCGCGGCTTCAAGGTCTACGTGGTCGAGAAGGCCAGGGGCCTCACGCGCACGGGCGAGACCGAGCTCTCGCTCGGCGGCCTCGCGAAGACGCAGTACGCCTTCGCGCCGTGGATACACGACCCGGTCGCGATGCGATCGGCCGAGCCCCCCTGTCCACCGGAGGACGGTCCGCTCGCGCCGGAGTCGGCGCCCAGGGTCTGGTTCGGGTATCACCTCGTCCAACAAGCCACGTTTCACAAGGCGTCTTTCGACGTCGCCCGCTCCGCGGCGGAAGCAGCAGTGGAATCCGTCTCCGCCTTCGTCGACGCCATCAACCGCGTTCTCGATCCACCGCGATCGGCGCCGAGGGGGACGAAAGCCGCTGATTCCACTCCACGAGCCGTCGAATCCGCAGCGACTGCGCTAAACGTCGCGAAGGGCGCCGCCGACCGATTGGCCGACGCCATCGCCCGAGCGAGCGGCACATCCGACGCGGCAGGCGCCGGCGCGGTCGCCCAGGCCGCTGGCACCTTCGTGACAGCCACGACGAGAGCCAGAGATTCTATCAAAGCACTCCCGCAGGAGCTCACCAACCAACTCCCGGGAGCCTGCGGTTCTCTCGAGACGGCCCTGGGTCAACCCACCGAGCTCGTCGATGCGGCTCGACGGATCTGGTCCCGCGTCGTCCTGGGCGCGTCGACCCTGGAGACGCTCCTCGAATTCACGAGCAGACACGTCAATTTCTATCCGTCCCCAGAGATCACGATCCGCGTCTTCTCCGAGGCGAACGACTCGTCCGTTCGTAAATCCGCGTATAGGCTGCTCGAGGCCGAGATTCTTCAGCGCTACCCCGACGCGAAGATCACCATGAAGGATGAAGTCGACAACGGCAAGATCCCGCCACGTCGACCGAGCGATCTCGGCGAGAGGCCAGACAATGGCGACACGCTCATCATCGAGATGAAGTCCTCGCTCGTGCCGGGGGAGCACGGATATCGCTTCTTCCCGGCGTACTACAACCACCTCCGCGACCTCCTGCAGCGCATCCCGATCCTCGACGATAAATGCAAGCCCACGAACCGCACGGTCTTCGATAACCTCGTGGGCTCACCCTACATGGGGATCGCGTCGCGCAAGGGCGACGTCGCGATCCTCCAGCGGCTCCCGGGCTCGGGCTTTCGCGACCGCGTGCAGAACTGGATCAGCACCGCGGCCTTCGCAGGAACGACGCGCGACGTCTCGCAGTACGTCAACCGCGTACTGCGCTACATGACCCTCTGCCCAGAGCGCAGGATCGAGCTGGCCGACCAGAGCTGGATCGAGTACCTGATCGGCCGAGACCCCTCGCGCGGAGGGCCGCTGTACTGTTACTCCGACGACTTCCTGCGCAATCTCGCCTTCGCGGGTAGGGTGCTGGCCGCGCTCGACAACCGCTGGGCCGACGCGCGAACGGCGGGAGACGCGTTCGTGCAGCTCACGCTGTCGCAGATCTCCCCTCAACTCAAGCCCGACGGGGTGCTCAACGCGCCGACCACCGAGGCCTGGTTCGAACCCTGGCGACGATGGCTCGAACACGGCGGCGTCGAGTTCAAAGAGGGGGAACTCACCGGCTTCAAGATCGACCCGGCCTCGGGATCATTTGACCTTGATTGGGCCGGCGCGGGTCCATTATTCGAATACACGCCTGACTACTACCTTCTCGCCACGGATCTCGTCTCGACCCAGGCGATCATCACCTACGCCCGCGCCGGCGCCGGCCCCACTCCCGCCGAATCCCGCAAGAAGCCCGAGGCATGGCCTCTGATTCAACAGGCGAAGAAGCTCAGAGACGAGTCCGCGACGGCACGCAACGCGCACGAGCGGACCAGGCATCGATGCCGAGATCGTCTCCGCGAGATCAACGACGACCTCCGCGTACCTCTGATGGAGCTTCAACGGCGGGAGCGGGAGGTCGATACGCTCCGCGCTCATTTCCCCACGGCGTCCGACGCGGAGAGGGTGAAGATCAAGGCCAAGCACAAGATCGCGATCGACGCGATCAGTAAGATCAAAGAAGCGCAACGTAAGACTCTGCAGGAGCGCGAACAAAAGCGGGACGAACTGTTTCTGGCTGAGAGGGGCGTCAAGGCCGGTGACGACGCGGACGCCGGCCTGCGGAAGGTCGAGCGCTTTTGCGTGCAGCTCCGTTCGTTCGCGTGTGAGTCCTTCGACCCGGAGTCCGGCGTCAAATCGGAAAGAGATCCGCACACGAAGCTCGGTGAGGAGCCTTGGGATCGGCTTCAGACCTTGTCGGGCGTGCAGTTCTACTTCGCTCACCTCTTTCAGGTCGTCGACGGACACGTCTACTACGTCGACGCCGAGTGGGGGCTCTCAGCGATCAACCCGCAGCAATTCTGGGCGCGCCGCCCTACCCTCGCGTACGACGGCTTCGTCTCGGTCATGAGCGTCGACGTGGGTTCCTGGCGTGTCCCTTCACGCCTCCGCGGCGGACGTCGGTGGGTCGAGGACGAGATCAGAGACGCGCCGCACGCGACCGCGTGGGACCTCGGCGAGTTGGAGCTCGCCGACGAGGTCTGGCGGCAGATCCGCACCTCGCTCTCGTTCCGGCATCGCCCTCGCGACCACTGGTTCAACGCCGAGGCGGACGACGACGCGCCGCCCAACTCGCCTGGCCGGCTTCCGCGTCGCTTGCCTCGACCGGTGTGGTTCCACATCGACGAATACCTCAGGTATGAGTTCCGTGATCTGAGTGACAAAGTCCTAGAGGCGGGGCGCTACCTGACGAGGAACGACGCGCCCTACCTCATCCCGGTAAAGCGTGATTGGCGTAACCGTCCCGGCCCCAGCCCGTGGGACCCGACCGTGCGTGACGACTGGCCTCGACCGCCCGTCAAGCCTGTGCAGACCAATTCCTACTGGCAAGGAAAGGGCGGCGGATACCCTGTCTTCTGCGAGAAGATCGTCTTCGCTGGGACATGGCTCAAGACCTTCACCCGCATGACCACGATGGAGTCAGCGAACGAGTCCGCGCGCCACGCGGTGAACGCCATCCTCCAGCACAGGGTCGAGCAGGTCGAACACGCCGGCGCTCGCGCCGAGACCAAAGGTTTCCCGTTCGGCGGGGGCTCCTTCCCGACCGACGACGACCTCCGCTCGGTGGGTCGACGAGTCGACTTCGGCGCCCAGTCGGTCTTCGCGCCGACCCCCCTCGGTGACCTCTGCCGGATCTGGGACCCCGAGTTCAACGAGGCTGATGAGTTCCTCCCCGTTCGGATGCTCGACCTCGCGCTCTTCCGCGCGGGGATGCCGCCCGTGTGGGACGTGCTCGGCCTGCACGAGCTCCCGAGGTACACGCCCGACTTCGTCGACTTCGTCGACCGTGAGCGCCAGAGCGACGACCCCAACGAAGGCGCTCGCTCTCCCCTCGCCGCCCTCCAGGCGTTCTCCCGCGCCCTCGGACTGCCCGGGGTGCCGATGCCACCTTCCACCAGTTACGGATCGACGATGCACTCGTCTCCCTTCGGCCTCGAGGCCGTCGAGTCGCTCCTGCATCTCGCGAAGCAGTTCGGCACCAAGGGCTCGCCGAGCGACCCGCTCGAACTCCTGCGGCAGCTCCGCGTCCACTTGGAGCAGGGCAGCCGCCGCGGGCACTTCTGACCAGCCGCGCCGCTACTTGTGCGTGAAGCGCTCGACGCCGTCCCACCCGGCGTCGACGCCCTCGCGCAGGTGGCGCCGGCACCGCTCCGCGAAGATCACCGGCACGCGGTCGTCGGGCGTCGCGTCGCGGCACGCCTCGAAGGCCCCGAGCGCCTCGGCGAAGCTCCCGGCCCAATACGCCTCCTGCGCGGCGTGGAGCGCGGCCCGCGTCGCGACCCTCGCGTCGACGTCGTCGGCCTCGCCGCCGTCGACCACCTCCCACACCGTCGTCGGCGCGCTGCGCCCCACCACCTGCACCCGATCGACCCGACGCAGGCACCACCGATCGGGCCGGCCGAGCCGCTCGACCACGCGATCCGCCACCAGCAGGTCGACGCCGTAGAAGCGCGTGAGCGACTCGACCCGCGCCGCGAGGTTCACGTCGTCTCCGATGACCCCGCACTTGATGTGCTTCGAGCCGCCGATGGTGCCGAGCATCAAGGGCCCGACGCTCACCCCCACCCCCGTACGCACGGGGCCCTGGCCGCGGGCGCGCCGCGCGCGGTTGTACCTCCTGAGGCCCGCGCGCATCCCCACGGCGGCCGCGACGGCGTCGTCGGCGCCGCCCTCGAAGAGCGCCATGATCGCGTCGCCGATGTAGCTGTCGACGAAGCCGCCGTGCGCCACGATCGAGGGCTCGAGGTGCCCGAGGTACTCGTTGATGAACGCGATGCTCCCCTCGGGGCCGAGCTCGGCGACGATCCGCGTGAAGCCTCGGATGTCCGAGAACAAGACCGCGAGCGCCTTCTCGGTGTGCTGCCCGAGCTCTACGCCCACGATGCTCTCCCGCCCGAGCGAGCGCAGGAAGGGCTCGGGGACGAAGCGCTCCTGCGCGCGCGACAGCTCCACCTGCGCCGTGAGCGCCTCGCTCACGCTCGCGTAGAGCCTCGCGTTCTCGAGCGAGATCGCGATCTGACCGCACAGCAGCTCGACCACCCGGGCGCGGTCGGCGCTGAAGGCGTCGTTCGTCAGGTCGTTCTCCAGGTAGATCACGCCGACCGGGCGCGACTCGCGCGCGATCGGCACGCAGAGCACCGAGCGCGCCTCGCTTGACGCGAGGCGAGGGTCGGCCCTGAAGCGGTGACCCGAGGTCGCGTCTCCCAGGCGCACCGCCTCGCCCGTGCGCTCGACCCAACGCACCACGGACATCGCCGCGGGCGCCGTGGCAGAGCCGGCGGCGTCGGCGACGAGCGAGACGCGGCCGGCGTCGCTGACGCGCGCGGCGCAGGTGAGCGTCGCCCCGTCGACCATGAACAAGGCGCCCGCGGTCGCGCCCGCGACCTGCATCACGGTGTTCATCAAGGTCCGGATGAGCGCGTCGAGCTCGACCTCGCGTGAGATCGCCTGCCCCGCGCGCGCGATGGCGGCGACGTCGAGGTCCACCGCCTCGTCTCGGTGCACCCGGAGCCACGGGTGCTCGGCCTCGAGGAGCTCGACCTTCGCCGACGCGCCCCACTCGCCGTAGAGCCTCCACGCGTCGCGGAGGTAGGCCCGGGCCACCCGCGCGTCGCCGACGCTCGCCCTCCACCGACCGGCGAGCTCGCACGCCAGGGCCTCGTCCTGCGTGAAGCCGTGGGCGCGCGCGCCCTCGATCGCGGACTCGTACGCGCGCGACGCCCCCGGGGCGCCCGTGACGCGGGCGATCTCCGCGCGCACCAGCGAGGCGCGGTGGCGGTAGTTCATCCCCCCGTGCACCGACCAGCGCTCCAGACGGAGCAGGCTCACGCCCGCGTCGGCGATCGCCCGCGCGCGCGCGCCGGCACCCGCGGGGAGCGCCCGCAGCCTCGCGAGGGCCTTGTAGAAATGGAAGTACGCGTACATCGGCGCGCCCACGAGGTGGTGGAGCAGCGCCGACGCGCGCTCGACGTGCGGCGCGGCCTCGGCCTCGCGACCGAGCACCACCGCGAGCATGACCTTGTTGATGTGAAAGGTCGCGAGGCTGGTGAAATCTCCGCTCCGCTCGAGCACCGCGGGCGCGACGCGCTCGTCGAAGGCCGTCTCGCCCACGAGGCAGAAGGGCCCGAGCTGCGAGCGGCCCATCAGCCCGTGGACGACCTGCCGCCACTGGTCGTGCATCAGGAGGGTCACCCGCTGGTGCCTCAGCGCGTCGCTATACCGCGCGGCCTCGGCCTCGACCTCACGGAGGGGGGCGCCGGAGATCACCGACGAGAAGATCCACACGACCGCGCAGTAGCCGGCCCACTCGGCGTCGCCGAGGGTCACGGCCTCTCGGTACGCCTCGCGCACGGGCTCGATGACCCCGCGGTGAGGCATCACCCAGTGGCGGATGAAGTCGCAGTTCACGAAGGCCGTGCGCGGGCCGAACTCGACGCACTCGGGGCGGCGGCTCAGGGCCTCGGCGATGTCGCCGAAGCGGCGCGCGCCCTGAAAGTCTTCGAGCGCCGTGAGCGAGAGCCCATACATCGAGAGCGCGAGCGGGGTGAAGGGGGCGACGCCCGAGCGGGTCGAGAGCTCGGTGAGCGTGAGCACGATGAGCAGCCACAGCTGCGGCGACGCGAGGTACGCGGCGGAGGTGACCTCGGAGAGCACGCGCCCCACGAGGAGCACCCGCGGATCGGTCTCGGCCGGGCGATCGCCGAGGCGCTCGGGCGGGTGCCGCGCCAGGCTGAGCCGCGCGCGCGCGAGCCCCCGGAGGACGTGGTCGGGCCGGGGCTTCAGCGGGACGACGACCCCGAGGAGCGCGGCGGCCTCGAGGGCCTTCACGAGGCTCCGGTCGAGTTCGTGCCTGGAGTTGTGGGCGCGCACCTCAAGGAAGAGCGAGCGGGCGCGGTCGACGTCGGTGCGCAGGCGCGGCCACGCGCCGCTGAGGAGGTCGCGCATGTCGTCGAAGCGACCGACGACGTAGGCGGCCTCGGCCGCGAGGAGGGTGAGAGAGAGCGAGAGGTCGTAGTGGCTCGCCCAGGCCCCGTCGGGGAGCATCTCGATCCCGGCGGAGAGGAACGACCAGGCTTCGTCGAAGGCGCCGGCCCCGCGCGCGCGCTCTCCCGCGCGCAGGTCGAGGCGCGCGAGCTCGAGGCGCGCGAGCGGGTCGGTCAGCTCGGCGCGGCCCTCGTTCAGGTGGTGGGCGACGTCGAAGAGCGACTCTGGGTCGCCGCCCTCGGAGAGCATCCTGCCGATGTGGAGGTGGGTCTGCGCGCGCTGCCCCTCGGGGACGAGCCGGTACGCGGCCTCTTGCACGCGGTCGTGGGGGAACGACAGCCCGAGCCGCCCGGGGTCTTCGAGGGTGCTCGGGTCGTCGTCGGGCACGATCAGCCCCGCGGCGATCGCGGGCTGCAGGAGCGCGAGGGTGTCGAGCGCGCCGGAGCTCAGGAGACGCGCGACGACGCCGAGGCGGGCGCGGTTGCCGATGCAGGCAGCGAGGGCCATGGCCTTCCGCGCTTCGTCCGGCAGCGATCGGAGGCGCTCGACCATCAGGTCGACGACGTCGTCGGCGACGGAGAGGGAGCGGACGCCCTCGAGGCTCCAGGTCCAGGCGCGGAGCCTCGGGTCGTAGGTGAAGGCCCCGCGTCGGTGGAGGGTGACGAGGAGCTCGCGGGTGAAATACGGGTTCCCTCCGGTGCGGGGAAGGAGCGCGTCGACGAGCTCGCTCACGTCGTCGGGATCCCGCTGGAGCGTGTCAGCGAGGAGCGCCCGCGCGGCGTCGACCGCCAGAGGGCGGAGCGGGACGTCGATGACCTCGACGCCGTCGCCTCGGAGGGACCTCGCGAGCTCGAGGGCCGCGCCGGCCCCGGGGTCCGAGTCGCGGAGCGCGCCGACGAGAAGCAGGCCCTCGACGCTGAGGTCACGGATGACCGCGGCGAGCAGCCCGAGGGTGGTGGGCCCCGCCCACTGGAGGTCATCGATGAAGAGGCAGAGCGGGCGGCTGGGAGAGGCTACCGCGCGGAGCAGCGACGCGACCGCGAGGTTGAGTCGGTGCTGCGTCTCGACGGGCCCCAGAGGGGTCGGCGCGGCCTGAGGCCCGAGGATGAGCGCGAACTCCGGCGCGAGGTCGACGACCACCGGCGCGAGGCCGTCGAGGGAGGCGTGCAGCGAGCGACGCAGCGACGCCGACTCCTCGGGGTCTCGGGCGGCGAGGTCGAGCGCGAGCTGCCGCAGCGCCTCGCGCACGCCCGCGAGAGGGACGTTGGAGAGCTGGTCGAACTTGCCGCTCACCATCGCGCCCCGCCGAGCGAGGGCGGCCTCATGGAGGGCCCCGACCAGCACGCTCTTGCCGACCCCCGGCGCCCCGCGGACCAGCGCGTACACGGTCTCTCCCCTGGCAGCGCGCTCGAGGGCGTCGACGAGCGCCGCGCTCTCGACCTCACGACCGTAGAGCCGCCTCGACGGGCTCAGCGAGAGCGGGGCGTCGTGGTCACCGATCGACCACGCGGGCTCTCGTCCCGCGAGCAGGTCCTCCCGACAACGACGGAGGTCGGCCTCGAGGCCGCGGGCGGTCTGGTACCGCGCCGACGGGTCCTTCGCGAGGAGCTTGAGCACCACCGCGTCGACACGCTTCGGCACGTCGCGACCGGCGGTGAGCGCGCGGGGCAGGCTCGCGAGGTGCGCGTGAACGAGCGCGAGCGCGTCACGGTCCTCGAAGGGTGCCCTCCCGGTGAGGGCCTCGTAGAGAACGACGCCGAGGGAGTATAGGTCCGCCCGCTGGTCGACGAGGTGCCCGGTTCGCCCCGACTGCTCGGGGGCCGCGTAGCGCAGCACGCGCGCGCTCCGGGCGACGCCGCGGAGCTCCGAGACCTGGCTGTGCCCGCGCGCGCTGAGGCTGAAATCGATCAGCTCGACGGCCGCGCAGTCCGCCGACACCACCAGGTGCTCGGGCCGCACCTGACGGTGAACGACCCCGGCCGCGTGCGCCTCCGCGAGCCGCCGGGCGGCCGCTACGCCGAGCGAGAGCGCCTGCTCGACGGAGAGCGGGCCGCCGACGAGGACCCTGTCGAGCGACCTCCCGCCGGTGTCCGGCATGACCAGCGCGGCGAGGCCCTCTCTCTCGATGAAGGCCGCGAACTGCTCGGCGCGACCGACGAAGGGTCGCGTGACCTCATAGGCGTGACGGAGCGAGGCCGCCGTTCGAGCGTAGTCCGCGTGCGGGAGCAGGGCCTTGATGACCACGCCCCCGCCCACGCGGTCTTCGCTACGGTAGACGAAGCTGCGGCTCCCGCGATGGAGCGCCTCGATCACCGGATAGTCCTGCAACGCCTCCATCGTCCACTCCCATCGTTGATCGAGTCGGTCAGCGCGATCGCTTGACCCTTCGCGGTGGCCGCGTCTTTCTGACCGGAGCGGGTTCGGGAGCGGCGCTCGACGAGTTCGCCGGAGGCACAGGCGAACCCGACGGCTTGGGATTGGGTACCGACCTCTTCTGCGCCGCGACGAGGTAGAAGCCCGGTAGGATCTGGGTATAGCTGACCCGCTCGAACGCGTTCTCGCCGTCCCTGCCTTTGACGCTCTCGAAGATCCTGGTGAAGTCTTGTCCGCTGTGGTGCCGGACGAAGCCCGGATCGGCGGTCACCGAGATCGGCCGCGCGAGCTTCTGGAACCACTCCGGCCCCCCGTCGATCACGAAGGCGATGCCTCCAGGCTTCAACACTTCCGCGAAGGAGCGCGCGACGAGGCGCTCTCGCTGGTAGTGATGAAACGCCAGGCTCGAGACGATCGCGTCGAAGCGGCGCTCTTTCTGCTCAGGTTCCTTCTCCGAGTCAAGCGCCTCATTGGTCGTCCGAGAGTCTGCTTCGGGCGCATTGAGCAGGTCGCCGAGTCGCTCGGCGTTCAATTGATGAAAGGCCATGTTCTCGACGCCGGCCGCCTCGGCGTTGTGGAGCGCGCGCTCGACCATGTTGCGAGAGAGGTCCGCGGCGACGACCTCGCCGCCGGTCAGCCAGCGCGCGAGCCGGATCGCCTCACGCCCCGGACCCGCCGAGGGGTCGAGCACCCGCCCATTCCTGGGGATGAGGTTCGTGAGCGTAGGCTCCGCCGCCTTCCACAGCTCATCGGAGAACTCGTGAACGAGGTGCTCGTACGACTCGCTCATGTCGTCGAAGCCCTGCACCGTGGCCGTCTCCGACGCGAGGAACTCGCGGTAGTGCGGGCCCGGGTCGTAGCAGTAGTGACGGCCCAATCCTTCACCGAGGCTCGCCTTGTCAGGATCCGCCCCCTGCGATTGAGCGTTCAGGGCAGGAAACTGCTCCCGCAGGATCTTCATCGGTTGGAAGACGAACTTCGTCCAGAACGACAACCCCGCGACGAGCGCCGCGCCGTGGTCGTACGGGCCCCGGTAGTCACTCATGTGTCACCTCGATAGGGCGAACGGGGTCGATCTCGGACCACTCGCGGAGAGAGGTCAGGGGCGGCGCGATGCCCGACCCTCGACACAATCTCGCGGCGACCTTCGAACCCTTCAACGCCCCCTCCCTTCGATCAGCGCCCAGATCTTCGCTCTGGTCGGCCTCCACCGTCAACGGCCCAGGCGAGCTTCTCGGCCAGCGTCTGCCGCTGAGTGCGCCGCGAAGTGGAGCCGCGGCGCGGGCGCGGTGTACTCCCCGCGCCATGTCGTCGAAGAAGATCTTCGTGAACCTGCCGGTGAAGGACCTCGAGCGCTCGATGGCGCTCTTCACCGCGCTGGGCTTCACCCTCAACCCTCAGTTCAGCAACGACCTCGCCGCGTGCATGGTGTGGAGCGAGGACATCTACGCGATGCTGCTCACGCACCAGCACTTCGCGCCCTTCACGCCGAAGCCCATCGCCGACGCGACGCGGGGCACCGAGGTGATCGTCGCCCTCTCGCTGGAGTCGCGGGAGGAGGTCACTCGCCTCGTCGAGGCGGCGATCGCGAACGGCGGTAAGCGCTACGCCGACCCGAAGGACCACGGGTTCATGTTCCAGTGGGGCTTCGAGGACCTCGACGGCCACATCTGGGAGCTCTTCTGGATGGACCCGAACGCCGCCCCCCCGCAGCGGTAGCTCCCCGCTACGTGACCGCCGCGGCGAGTCGGTTCATTTCCGCCCCCGCGAATTCATCGTCGGTGCGTCGTCGAAAGGACGGGGCGAGCCACTTCGCGACGGGCGCCGCGGAGACGGGGCGAGCGTCGCGGAGCACCACCCCCTCGGCGGGGCCCGACCCGTAGCGCGAGCGAGCGCAGAGCCCCGCGAGCGTAGCGACGGTTCGTGGCGTGCCGACGTACAGCGCCGGAGGGGTCGAGAGCCCCGCTGACGCGCACTGAGCGTCGCGCTCCGCGGTGCTCGCGAAGCCCTCGGACGGAGACCACAGGTCGAGCACGATCAACCACGAAGGGAGGGCGTCGTAGGCGACGGTGTGCCGGCGCATCAACCACTCGGCGTAGAGCACCGGCCAGCGCTCCAACAGGCCACGCACGGAGTCTGCCCGGTCGGTGAGGAAGGCGCGGACGCGCCCGAGCTGCCCGCCTCGATCACCCGAGGACTTCCCAGACCGCGCGTAGGGCACCGGCCAGCCCGCGGGATCGCTCGCCACGGAGATGTTGAAGCCGTCGAGCTTCTCCTCGATCAGGAGCTCACCAGCGAGGGTCGCCCGCGCCTCCCGCTCGGGCATCACCCTGTCGTCTCTCTCAGTGCCCGGCTGCCGGAAGAGGTGCGGGATGCGTGGGTGGGGAGGCGGCG
>JAEYZO010000871.1 GCA_023428035.1 Pseudomonadota bacterium
CCGGCCCGCGCCTCGCGGCGGGGGCCGAGGTCGTCGAGACCCCTGACGTGCCGGTCGTCACCGACCGGGGGGTGATCCCCGTGACCGACCGGGGCCCCGCCCTCGACCAGACGGTCATCTACGCCCACAGCGACACGGAGCTCTTCACCGTCGACCCGCGCACCGACGCCTTCCGCAGCGTGGGGATGTTCCGCTACCCCTCGGGCGACCGGAACAACCACACGATGACCGACATCGCGGTGAACGCGATGGGCGAGGTGGTGGGCGTCACCCACGACGCCCTGTGGCGCATCGACGCGACCAACGCGTCGTGCACGCTCATCCGCACGCTGCCCGACGAGCGGGTCTTCGTGGGCCTGACCTACCTCCCCGCGGGGGTGCTCGACGCCGACCGCGAGGTGCTGGTGGGCGGCACCATCTCCGACGGGACCTACTGGCGCATCGATCCCGAGACGGGCCGCTCGACCATGCTCGGGAGGTTCAGGGTCGGGAGCACCAACTACATCCTCTCGGGAGACATCGTCTCCATCGCGGGGGCGGCGACCTACGTGACGGTGCGCCGCAGCAACGCGTCGTCGACGAGCAACGACCAGCTCGCGACGGTGAACGTGAACACCGGCGCGCTCACCCTCGTGGGCGACACGGGCTTCGACAGGATCTTCGGCCTGGGCTACTGGCGCTCGACCCTCTTCGGCTTCACCCGCGAGGGGGAGTTCATCCGACTCGCGTCAGACACCGGCCGCGGGCGGAGGGTGTCGTCCCCCGCGATGCAGTTCTCCGGCGCGGGCGTCACCACCGTCGCGCCCACCGCGCCGCCGTAGCCGCTACTTCAGCAGCTCCAGCACCAGCTCCGGCGCGCCGGGGGGCCCGTACGAGCCCTCGAAGCGCACGAGCCTATGGGGCGCCTTGGCCTCGTAGGCCATGTGGTACTTCGGGAGGAAGGGCTTCGACAGCTCCGCGAGCATCCTGGGCATCTTCACCCAGTCGTTGAGGTCGGGGTACATCCGCACCAGCGAGACGTCGAAGCGCCCCGCGGGCACGGTGAGCGTCGTCGCGCCCTCGACCTCGAAGTAGACCCTCGCGACCATGCGGTCTGAGATCCACGCGTGCACCGAGCGGCGCTGCTTGTCCCTCGGCGCGAAGCGCAGGAGGAACGGCAGACACGTCTCGGGGTAGAGGTCCGGGGGCATGGGGAGCGCGCCCGGAGAGAAGTCCGCGGACTCGCGGCGGAGCTCCTCGCCCGCGGCCGAGGTGAAGGTGCGAACCATCGCCTTCGCGCGCAGACCCCCGGAGCGGTGCAGCGCGCAGGTGAGCTCCTCGCGCATGGTGCCCTGGGCGAGCTGCTGCTCGGTGCGGAGCGTGACCGCCCTCGCGCCGTCGACCGTGGAGACCCGAGTGTGCACCGTCGCGCGGTAGTCCCTGCCCGAGGGGAGCAGGTCGTGCGCGTCGAGCACCGTGTGGAACATGCGCTTCGGGCGAGGCGCGATGGCGTAGGTGAGGGTCTCGTCGAGGTCGTGGGCGGGGGCGTCGAGCGGCGCGTCGTGGGGCGTCACGCGCGAGAGGGTACCTGAGGTACCGTCGCGGCGACGATGCGACCGTGGGTGAGACGCGCGCTGAAGATCGCGGGCGGGGTGGCGCTCGCCCTGGTCCTGCTCGTGGGAGGGGTCTACTTCGGCTTTCGTCACGGGATGCCCGACACCACCAGCGCCGACGCCGACCCCCTCGCGCGGAGGATGCTCGCCGCGGTCGACGCCGAGGCCTGGGCCCGCACCGGCGCCGTGCGCTGGACCGCCCCCGACGGCGGCCGACACGTCTGGGACCGCCAGCGCGGCTATCACCGCTATGAGCGCCGCGGGCTGATGGTGCAGCTCGACCTCGGGACGAGGGAGGGCGTGGCCTACCGCGGCGGGCGACGTCTCAGTGGCCGTGAGGCCGACGAGGCCCGCGAGCTCGCCTACGCGCGCTTCTGCAACGACTCCTTCTGGCTCAACCCCGTGCCCAAGGCCTTCGACGGCGGCACGACGCGCTCCCTCGCCCCCGACGTGAACGGCCGCGACGGGGTGCTGGTGTCCTACGCCTCGGGCGGGGTCACCCCCGGCGACAAGTACCTCTGGATCCTCGACGCCGACGCCCGCCCCGTCGCGTGGAGGATGTGGGTGAGCGTCCTGCCCATCCCGGGCCTCGAGGCGAGCTGGGAGGGCTGGACCCGCCTCCCCACCGGCGCGTGGATCTCGACCCTGCACCGCATCGGCCCCGTCACCCTCCGCATCACCGACCTCCGCGCCGCGGAGTCCCTCGCCGCGCTGACGCCGGGGGTCGATGCCTTCCACGAGCTCATCCACCGCTGAACCCCATTGACCGCGGCGGAGTTCGCGCGTGATCTCTCGCGCGTGAAGTCCACCGCGCTCCGCCTCGTGCTGCCGGCCGCGCTCTCCGTGGCCGCGTGCTCCACGCCCCCCGCGCGCCTCGCGGGGCGATGGGTCTTCCTCGCGCAGGGCGACGCCATCGCCGTGGGGCAGGCCGACATCCCCGAGGCGGGGGGGCCGCTGCACCTCGTCCCGGGATCCCCCGCGGCGGGCGCGTGCCTCACGCCCGAGGAGTTCGCGCGGTACTTCGGCCCCGACTGCCGCCACGAGAGTGAGGGCGGTCCCCCCGGCGCCGAGGCCGACGTGAGGTGGTACTGCCAGGGGAGCTTGACCGTGCGCGTGCGCTACGCCCGCTGCGAGAACCGCGGCCGCGTGCGCGTGGCCGAGCTCGCGGTCTCGACCGTCGGGCCCTGACGGCGCTGCACCGTGGCGGAGCCCTCGGTGCCTCTCACTGAGGCCACGCGCTAGATCGAGCGGCGTGGTGAGAGAGAGAGGCACACCATGAGCACCAGCAGCAAGCGCGGTGAAGGCAAGGCCGAGGAGATCGGCGGCACCATCAAGAAGGGCGTCGGCCGCCTCATCGGCGACGAGCAGATGGAGGCCGAGGGCCGGGCGAAGGAGCTCAGGGGCCAGGCGAAGCAGGAGGCCGCCAAGGGCGCCGCCCGCGCGCAGGGCAAGGTCGAGGAGGTCACCGGGGCGGTGAAGAACCGCGTCGGCGCGCTCATCGACAACGAGCAGATGCAGGTCGAGGGAAAGGCCCGAGAGCTCAAGGGCCAGGCGCGGCAGAGGGCGAACAAGTGACCCTCGCGCGCTAGACCCCGCGCTTTTTCATCACCCCCAGGACGATCCCGGTATCCTCCCCAAGACATGGACACCGAGCCCCCGCTCTACCCGCCGGGCCCGTCACCCATGAAGCCTCTGGCTGTGGGTCTCGGCGCGCTCCTCGCGCTCTCGGTGGCGGGCAACGTCGCCCTGCTCCTGCGCGGCCCGCGCGTCGAGGAGCGCAGGGTGGTGGTGCCCGCGGTGCCGCCGATGTGCCCGCCCGCGCCGACCTGCCCCGAGTGCCCCGCGGTGGCTGTGATCAGCGACGGGGGCGCGTGCCCCGAGTGCCCCGCGTGCGCGCCGACGAACGTGGCCGACCACACGGGCC
The DNA here is from genome assembly GCA_023428035.1 of Pseudomonadota bacterium. Classification (GTDB taxonomy): domain Bacteria; phylum Myxococcota_A; class Polyangia; order Polyangiales; genus JAEYZO01. Next base: position 3,517 of record JAEYZO010000871.1, read on the forward strand.
CGGGAGTGCCCAGGCCCCCGAGGCCGCCGCCTATCGACCGAGACGCCGAGGCCGAGGGCGAGGCCCACGTCGCGCACGCCGCGGCGGTGGCCGAGAGGGACCCGGTGCAGGTCGCCGCGCAGCGACGTCTCGCCGAGGGGTCAGACCGCATCGTGGCCTCGCGCAGCCCCGCCGCGGCGCAGCGCTTCATCCAGCGCAACCTGCCGTCCTTCGCGAGCATGGACTGCGCGTTCCGCGACCCGGCCGCGGCCGAGCACGTGCGCATGCGCCTGCGCGACATGAACGCCCTCCTGCCTGCCGAGAGCCAGCTCAGCGAGGCCGACCTCACCCGCTACGAGAGGGACCTGCGATGTCCGCGCGAGTGATCGCCTGCGCCCTCCTGGGCGCGCTCACCATCACCTGCGCGCGCCGCCCGACGGTGCGCCCGCCTCCGTGCCTCGGCGCTGCGTGCCGCACCTGGCCGCACGTGAACGTGCGCTTCTGGCGCGGCGAGGGCCCCCCCAGCGGTCGCCGCTACACCGGCGCGCTCTGCGTTCGGGTCTCCTTCGACTGCCCCGAGGAGGGCCGCCACGAGGTGTGGGTCGAGCCCGAGGCCCCGCGCTGCCGCGCGTACCTCAACACCGACGGCCCCGAGTGGCTGCGCGTCGAGCGGGGCGAGCTGGCGATCCCCTGGCCCGCGCGCTGCCGCGGCGACCGGGTCGAGATGTACGTGACGGCGCAGCCCAACTTCGCGACCTGCAGCGCCGTGAGCGACCGCCTGCTCGTGGCCGAGCGCTCGACGCTCCAGGCCGACCTCACCTTCGAGTGCCGCTGAAGGGCGTGGCGAAGGCGCGCGCCCCGCGTCTGCCGCGCTTCAGCCCGACGAAGCTCGGCGCGTACCGCGCGTGCCCGAGGGCCTACGCCTTTCAGTACGACCAGGGCCTTCGCTGGGACGGGATCGACGCCGCGTGGCTGCGCGACCACGACCAGGGCTGATCGGCGCGAGGGGGCGCTCAGCCCGCGATGGCCGCGCGGCGCACGTTGTCGAGGCAGGTCTGCATCGCGCGCTGAAAGCGCCACGCCACCGGGCGCACCAGCAGCCTGCCGAGCGCGCCCTTCTCGTGGATCGCGTACTCCCACACCACCCGCGAGGCCGCGTCGCCCTCGGGCTCGAAGCGCCACTCGCTCACCATGTTCGTGCAGAGGAGCCGCTGCAGGCCGTTCATCCGCGCCATCTCGTAGCGGTGCAGCCGCGGGGCCTCGAAGGCCAGCACGCGCTCTTGAATGCTCGTGCCGTCGCTGAGGTCGACGTCGCGCAGCGTGCCCGCTTCGGGCGGGTCGTCGCGGCCCACGAGACGAGCGCGCTTGATCCCGGGGATCAGCGGGAAATCACCCGTGAAGTAGAGGGCGAGGTTCTCGGTGCGGCCCGCCGCGAGCGCGAACACGGCGTCGACAGGGCGCGGCACCTTCACCTCGGCGCGCACGGTGGTGGTCATCGCGGCGAGGGAGCGTAACCGATGTCCCGCGGGCCGAGGTAGCGCTCCCCGCGGGAAAGACGCGAGGGCCCTCGCAAGGAGTTCGTGAGCGCACGCCGTGCGTCGCGACGGGCCCGTCAGCGCGGTGAAAAACGCGGAACCTACGTAAAATTTGCCGCGGCATAGGTGATGCTTTGAGTCGTCGGAGCGGGAACCGAGCGCGAGACCGCGCCCCGCACGGAGGCGAACGCCGTGGAGGAGACCGCACAGGACACCGTCAGCCCCACGCTCCCGGCCCGCGTGCTGGTGGTCGACGACGAGCCCACCGCGCGCCGCGCGCTGGAGTCGCTCCTCGCGGACGAGGGCTACGTGGTCGACACGGCGTCTTCGGGCGAAGAGGCCCTGGAGCGGCTCGCCGAGCGCGCGCCGGACATCCTGCTCACCGACGTGAGGATGCCCGGCATCGATGGCGTCGAGCTGCTCTCTCGGGCGAAGGCGCGGGACCCCGAGCTCTCGGTGGTGGTGATGACGGCCTTCGGCACGGTGCGCGACGCGGTGCGCGCGATGCGCGCGGGGGCGGAGCACTACATCACCAAGCCCGTCGACTTCGACGAGCTCTCGGTGGTGCTCACGCGGGTGATCGAGCGCCGCGCCCTGCGCAGGGAGGCCACGAACCTGCGGGAGCGGGTGCGGCAGTCGCACCGCTTCGAGAACCTCCTGGGGCTGAGCGCGCCGATGCAGGCGCTGCTCAAGAGCGTGGTGCAGGTGGCGCCGTCGCGCGCGACGGTGCTGCTCACGGGCGAGACCGGCACGGGCAAGGAGCGCGTCGCGCAGGCCATCCACGAGGCCTCGCCCAGGAGGGATGGCCCCTTCGTGAAGCTGCACTGCGCGGCCCTCGCCGAGGCGCTGCTCGAGAGCGAGCTCTTCGGCCACGAGCGCGGGTCGTTCACCGGCGCGCTCACGCGCCGCGAGGGGAGGTTCAAGCAGGCCCACGGGGGCACGCTCTTCCTCGACGAGGTGAGCGAGGTGTCGCCGACGGTGCAGGTGAAGCTCCTGCGGGTGCTGCAGGAGCGGGAGTTCGAGCGGGTGGGGGGCAACGAGACCCTGCGCGTCGACGTGAGGATCGTCGCGGCCACCAACCGCGACCTCGCCGCCCTCGTGCGCGAGGGCAAGTTCCGCGAGGACCTCTACTACCGGCTCAACGTGGTGGGGCTGCGCCTGCCCCCCCTGCGCGAGAGGAAGGACGACGTCCGCCTCCTCGCGGAGCATTTCCTCAAGCGCTACGCGGCCGAGGCCCAGCGCGACGACATCGTGGGCTTCACCCCCGAGGCCCTCGCGGCGCTCGAGGATCACAGCTGGCCGGGCAACGTGCGCGAGCTCGAGAACACCATCGAGCGCGCGGTGGTGCTCTGCTCGGGCGACCGCGTCGACCGACGCGACCTCGCCGTCGCGAGCGAGCCGCCCCTCGCTGCGCCGCCGAGCCGCGCAGCGGAGACCCACGCCGAGGCCCGCTCCGAGAGCGAGCTCGGCCCGCCGCCCGCGATCCCCGGGTCGAAGATGGAGCGCATCGAGCGCTACGCGATCCTGTCGACCCTCGAGGCCTGCGGGGGCAAGACGCTCAAGGCCGCCGAGGTGCTCGGGGTGAGCGCGAGGATGATCCAGTACCGGCTGAGGGAGTACCGTCACGGCGTACGTCGAGGCTCCTCCGTGGGCGACTCGGATGGAGAGGCGTAAACCCGGCGCCGAGTCGCGCGCGCGGCTCCTCGCGCGGCGCCGCGTGGCGCGCAGGCTCCTCGCCGCGCGGGTGGGGGAGGGCCGGGGGTTGCGCCGCGAGGGGCTGGTCAAGGGCCTCGCGCACGAGATCCGCAACCCGCTCAACTCGGCGCTGTTGGAGCTCACGGTGCTGGGGCGACGTCTCGCCGCCGCGGGCGACGCGGCGGGGGCGTCGAGCG
>JAEYZO010000052.1 GCA_023428035.1 Pseudomonadota bacterium
GCGCAGAGAGGCGCGGCAGCGCGACGAGCGCGGCGAGGGTGATCGCGAGGTGCGCGACCACCGAGAGCGCGAGCGCGCGCGCCGCGGTGGGCGCTGCGGTCGACGGGAGCGGCGTCGTCGGGTGCGCGGCGGTGGTCATCGGGGTGATCGCGGGGCGGCGTCAGCGCAGCATGGAGTTGCGATGCGCGCCAGAGGCCGCGCGACGCGAGAACGCCGAACTTCGCTACGGAGGAGCTCGCGAGGGGAGCGGGTCAGGAGCGCGGCGCGGGCTCGGGCCGCGCGCGGAGCGAGAGGGGCGGCAGGCCCACGACCTCGAGGGTCGCCGACGCGACGCCGACGCCGGCGGCGTCGAGGCCCGCGAGGAGCTCGCGATGGATCCTGTCCTTCACCTCCCGCACGCCGTGCTCGCGGGTGAGGAAGCGCGCGGTGATCTCGAGCCAGTTGTCGGTGATGCGGTAGTAGGCCCTCGGGGCGAGGTCGCTCAGGTCGACGAAGTACCTGTTCTGCATCCGGTTGAGCTCGCCAGGCTCGACCTCGTCGGGCTTGAGCGCGTGGCGCCTCACGACCTCGAGGAGCACCCGCTCGGCGGCCTCGCGGTCGTCGGTGTACGACACGGGCAGCGCGATCTCCTCCCAGATGTACGGAAAGTCACGGGTGTAGTTGAAGACCGGCTCCTCGAAGACCTTGGCGTTCGACACGGTGACGATGCGCCCGGTGAACTGCCGGCTCTTCACCCACATCGCGGGCTCGGCGTTCTGCACCGCGGGCGGCTGGCCCATCTCGAGGATGGTCGTCTGGATGAACCCCAGCGCGATGACGTCGCCGCGCACGCCGCCCATCTGGATGCGGTCGCCCACGCCGAAGTTGTTCCCTCGGAGGATGACGAGGTAGCCCGCGACGGAGGTGACGACCTTCTGCAGCGCGAAGGCGAGGCCCGCGGTGACGAGCCCGAGCCCCGTGGCGAGGCGCGTCGGGTCGTCGAACCAGATCGACAGCAGCCCCACGAGGATCGCCGTCGCCGCCCCGAGGCTGATGGCCTGGCGCGTCCAGAAGAGCGCGGAGGCGTACTTGCCGGGTCGCATCAGCGCCGACGCCCCGCGGCGCAGCGCGAGGCTCAGCCCGTAGGCCAGCGCGATGAGCGCGAGCGACACGAGGAGCTTCTGCCCGTTCGCGGCGTTGAAGCCGATGAGCTTGATGCCGAAGACCCGCATCCCCCTACGATGCCGACGCGCCGCCCCGGCCTCGCGGCCCGCCACGCCTTGACGCTCGCTCTCGCGCGGTGCTAGCGGGCGCGCCGATGGTCCAGGGCCCCCGCGCGCTCGTCACCGCCGCCGCGAGCTTCGCGTACTTCGGCGTCGGGTCGGTGCTGTGCTCGTGGGTGATCCTGCCCCTCGCCACCGCCGGGGTGCGCGACCCCGACGAGGCGGTGCGCCGGAGCCAGCGGGTGGTGTCCCTGGGCTTCCGGAGCTTTCACGCGCTGATCCGCGCCACGGGGCGCTTCGCGTACCACCCCGACGCCGCGGGGCTGAGCCCTCCCGAGGGCGCCTGCGTGATGGTGGCGAACCACCCGACGCTCATCGACGTCACGGCCCTCCTCGCGACGCTGGTGCACGGCTGCACGGTGGTGCGCCACGACCTCTACCGCTCGGTCTTCTGGTCGTCGCTCATGCGCAGGGTGGGGAACATCGACGCGGGCGACGGCGGCGTGATGGCGGGCGGGTCGGCGATCCCCGAGGCCCTCGACCGGCTCCGGCGCGGGCACCCGGTGCTGATGTTCCCCGAGGGGTCGCGCTCCCCCGCGGGGGGGATGCGAAGGTTCCGCAAGGGGGCCTTCGAGGTGGCCTGCCGCGCGGGGGTGCCCGTCGTGGCGTACTACGTCTCGGTCGACCCGCCGACGCTGACCAAGGGCACGCCGTGGTACGCCCTCTCGCCGGTGCCCTCCGTGATGACCGTCGAGCTGCTGGGGCGCTTCGAACCCGGAGACCATGACGGCGACCCCGCGAGGCTGCTCGCGGCGGTCGAGGCTTGCTACCGTGAGCGCCTCGCGCGCTGGCGCGCGGAGCGACAGAAGGTGTGACGCGAAGGCCATGGAAGACCTCGAGTTCGAGATGAAGAAGTTGATCGTCGAGGCCCTGATGCTCGACCACGTCAAGGCCGAGGAGATCGACACCGACGGGGCGCTGTTCGGCGACGGGCTGGGGCTCGACTCGGTCGACGCGCTGGAGCTGGCGATGGCCATCGAGCGGCGCTTCGGCGTGCGCATCAAGGCGAAGGACGAGGGCACGCGCGAGGTGTTCCGCTCGGTGCGAACGCTCGCCGAGCACGTGCGCAGGGAGCGCGCCCCGTCGTGACCCGCGCCGAGGCCCTCGACGAGGTGCGCCGCGCGATGGCCGAGCTCTTCACGCTCGACCCGGGAGACATCGCCGAGTCGTCGCGCCTGCGGGAGGACCTCGGGCTCGACTCGGTCGACGGCGCAGACCTCGCGGCGCGCCTTCAAGCCCCAGGCGGCCAGCGCTTCGACGAGCGGGCGCTGCGGGCGGCGAAGACCGCGGGCGACGTGGCGGCGCTGCTCGAAGCCTCTCGCGGCGGGTGACCACGGAGCGCAGGCCCAGGGTCCACGAGGGTGTTCATGGATGACGTCTTGATCCTCGGCGCTGGCCCCACGGGCTGCGCCCTCGGCGTGGCCCTCGCGAAGCGCGGCGCCCGGGTGCGCATCGTCGAGGCCGTCGAGCGCCCCGAGGCCGTGGTGGGCGAGTCGATGCTCCCCTGCTCCGGGCCCATCTTCGACGCCCTCGGCTTCGACCCCTCGGGCTTCACCCTCAAGCGCGGCGCGGTCTTCTGCGAGGGCGGCCGCGGCCAGCGCTACGACTTCTCCGAGGCCGAGTCGCCCCGGTACACCCACGCGTGGCAGGTGCAGCGCGAGGTCTTCGACCCCCGCTGGAGGGAGCTCGCCCGCGCCGCGGGCTGCGAGATCACCTACGCCCGCGCGAAGGGCTACGACCCCTCGACGCGCGCGCTCACGACCGACGCGGGGGAGCTCAGCGCCGACAGGGTCGTCGACGCCGGCGGCCGCGGCATGTGGCTCTCGCGACGTCTCGGGCTGCGCGTCGGCGACGAGCGGCTCCGCAACGCCGCGGTGGGCACCCGGATGCGCGGCGTGCGCCAGGTCGCCCCCGACCAGGAGGGGGACATCACCATCGCGTGTATCCCCGGCGGATGGATCTGGATCATCCCCTTCGGCGGGGGCGTGGCGTCGGTGGGCGCGGTGATGACCCCCGCGTGCGAGCTCACGGGCACCCCCGAGGAGAGGCTCCGCGCCGCGGTCGCGCTCTCCCCCGACGCGACGGCGAGGCTCCGCGACGCCGAGCGGGTCCAGCCCCTGCGGGGTCTGCAGGACTTCACCGCGAGCTCGACGCGCTTTCACGGCGAGGGCTTCGCGCTCTGCGGCGACGCGGCGACCTTCATCGACCCGGTGTTCTCGTCGGGGGTGCTGCTGGGCCTCAACGGCGCGGTCACCCTCGCCGCGGCGCTCGCGGGCGACACCACCCTCGACGCGTGGGAGGCGGCGTACCGCGAGGGCGCGGGGGTCTTTCGCAGGGTGATCGACCACTGGTACGCGGGGGACTTCATGACCCTCGCGCTCGCCCCGGACGAGATGCAGAAGCCCTACCTCCGCCGCGGGATCGTCACGCTCCTCGCGGGCGACGTCTTCGACCCCGCGCGCAAGACCCCGCGCGACATGGCCGAGCGGATGCCCGAGCTCGCGGCCCTCGCGCGGCGGAGCGCGACGTGACCGAGGCGCTCGAGGTCCTCTCGACGGAGCGCCACGGCGACGTCCTCACGGCCTCGCTGCGCGTGCCCGAGGGCCTCCGTTGTCTCCAGGGTCACTTCGAGGGCATGCCCGTGCTCCCGGGGGTGATGCAGCTCCTCGCCGTGAGCGAGCTCGCGGGCTCGATGCTCCCGGCGGGGCACCGCCTCGCCCGGGTCACCCGGCTGCGCTTCTCCCGCCCCGTGGGCCCCGGCGCGGAGTTCACCGCGAGCCTCACGCTCCAGGGCGCGACGGTGCGCTTCGTCCTGCGCCTGGGCGACGCGGTGGTGTCGAGCGGCGCGCTCGGGTACGAGTCCACGCCGTGAGCGACTTCCGCGTCTGCGGGCTCGTGCCCACCTACGACAACCCCCGCACCGTGAGGGCCGTGGTGGAGCCCCTCGCGACCCACGTCGAGCGGGTGATCGTCGTCGACGACGGCAGCGGGCCCGCGGGGCGCGCCGCGGCTGAGTCCCTCGCGCGCGACGGCCTCGCCGAGGTGATCCGCCGACCCACGAACGGGGGCAAGGGCGCCGCGGTGAAGACCGGCCTGCGCCGTGCGAAGGAGCTGGGCTTCACCCACGCGCTGCAGGTCGACGCCGACGGTCAGCACGACGTGGGCGACGCGCCGAGGTTCATCGCCGCCGCGAGGGAGAGCCCCGGCGCCCTCATCGCGGGGCAGCCCGTCTTCGACGAGACCGCGCCGAGGTCGCGCCTGCACGCGCGCAAGATCACCCGGTTCTGGGCCGACCTCGAGACCGGCGGGCGGGTGATCGCCGACCCGCTCTGCGGCTACCGGGTCTACCCCGTCGAGGCCACCCTCGCGCTGCGGGTCTACGGCGACGCGATGGACTTCGACCCCGAGGTGGCCGTGCGCCTCGCGTGGAGCGGCGCCCCGGTGGTCAACCTCCCGACCCGGGTGCGCTACGTCTCCCGCGCCGACGGGGGCGTGTCGCACTTTCGCCTCGGGAGGGACAACGCGCTCATCTCGCTGATGCACTCGCGGCTCTGCATCGAGGCCATGACCCGCTGGGCGAAGGGACGTCTCGGGTGACCGACGCTCGCCCCGAGGGCTGGCTCGACGTGAAGGAGCGCGGGGCCGTGCTGGGCATCCGCTTCGTGGCCTGGCTCTGCACGGCCTTCGGCCGCGGCGCGGCGAGGGCCTTCGTGGCCGTGCTCGCGGGCTGGTACGCGCTGCTCGACCGCCGCGCCCGCAGCGCCTCGCGGGAGTGGTTCACCCGCCTCGACGGAGAGCCCTCCTTCGCGCGCACCTACGCCCAGATCCGGGCCTTCGCGCAGACCGCGGTGGACCGCTTCTTCTTCCTCAAGGGCCGCCGCGAGCTCTTCGTCACCGAGAGCCACGGCACGGAGCACCTCCGCGAGCTCTCCGAAGCGGGCAAGGGCGCGATCCTCGTGGGCGCGCACCTCGGCAGCTTCGAGGCGATGCGCGCGGTGGGCAAGGGCCGGTCGTACCGCATCCACATCGTCGGAGACTTTCGCAACGCGCGCATGGTCAACGCCGTGCTGAAGGAGCTCGACCCGGAGTCCCAGACGCGGGTGATCGAGGTCGACCCCGACGGCGTGGACTTCATGCTCCGCATCCGAGACCTCATCGAGCGCGGAGACTTCGTCGCGATCCTCGGAGACCGGGTGGGCCCCGGCACCCGCTCCGTCGAGGTCGACTTCATGGGCGGCCGCGCGCGCCTGCCCGTAGGGCCCTACGTGCTCGCCTCGACGCTGCGCTGCCCTGTGCTCCTCACCTTCGCGCTCTACTCCGCGCCCAACCGCTACGACGTCTACTGCGAGCCCTTCGACGCGCCCCGCCTCGACCGCAAGGACCGCGAGGGCTCGCTCCGCGCCCTCGCCCAGCGCTACGCCCAGCGCCTGGAGCACTACGCCCGCCTCGCCCCCGACAACTGGTTCAACTTCTACGACTTCTGGAGCGCCCCGTGACCGCGACCGCGCCGAGCGCCTCGGTCGAGGTGCGCGTGCCCTTCCACGACGTCGACGCCCTCGGGGTCGTCTGGCACGGGCACTTCTACAAGTACTTCGAGCTCGCCCGCACGGCCCTGATGCAATCCCGCGGGCTCGACGTGAATGACATGGCCGCCCTCGGCGTGCGTGTCGTCGTGGTCGAGTCCCGCTGCCGCTACCTCCGCCCCCTGCGCTACGACGACCGCTGCGCGGTCACCGCGACGCTGGGCGAGGTCACGCCCCGGGTGGTCGTCCGCTACGCGATCCGCCTCGCCGACGGCGCCCACGTCGCCCGAGGCCACACCACCCTCGTCGCGCTCGGCCCCGACGGCGCGATGCTCCCCGAGGTGCCCGATGAGATCCTCTCTCGCCTCACCCGCTAGCGCGCTCTGCGTGCTCCTCCTCGGGAGCGCCCTCGCGCAGCCCGCGCCCCGCGCCCCCGACGCGGGGGTCCACGCCGCGCTCACCCTCGACGCCCTCCTCGCCCGTCTCGCGGCCTCGCCTGGCTTCGAGGCCCGCTTCCGTGAAGAGAAGCGCATCGCGCTCCTCGCCGCGCCGCTGGTGAGCGAGGGCGAGATCCGCTACGCCGCCCCCGCGCGCTTCGTGCGTCGCACCACCTCCCCCGCGCCCGCGGTGATGCTCCTCGACGGCCGCGACCTGCGCGCCAGCGACGGCCGCACCACCGACCGCATGGACCTCGACGCCAACCCAGTCGTGCGGCAGTTCGTCGACGGCTTCATGGCCGTCGTGCGCGGAGACCGCGCCGCCCTGGAGCGCTCCTACTCTCTCTCGTTCCGCCCCGTCGACCCCGCGCGGCCGGAGGCGTGGGAGCTCACCCTGGTCCCCCGCTCCGAGGCGCTGCGCCGGGTGATCCGCGACCTGCGGATGCGCGGCGAGGGCGCCTCCCTCGCGTCGATGACCGTGCGCGAGGCGAGCGGCGACGAGGGCGAGACGACCTTCACCCAGGTGAACCCCTCGCGGCGCTACTCCCCCGCCGAGCTCGCGCGCTACTTTCGCCTCGCCCCATGAAGCCCCGCGAGCGCGCCGGCCTCGCCCTCGGCCTCGCGCTCCTCGCCGCCGCGGCCCTCTTCGTCGCGCTGCGCCTGCGCGTCTCCGACGCCATCACGCACTTCCTCCCGCGCGACGCCGACGCCGCGATGGCCCGGGTCTCTCGCGCCCTCACCCGCTCGCCGCTCTCGCGCGCGATGGTGCTCGCCGTCTCGGGCCGCGACCTCGACGAGGCCACGACCGCCGCCGCGGAGCTCGCCGCGAGACTCTCCCGCGAGCCCGAGGTCGCCTACGTCCGCACCGGCGTCGACCCCGCCGCGGAGTCCGCCGTGCGCGAGCTCTACCTCCCGCGGGCGTCACTGCTGGTGAGCGACGACCCCGCCCACGACCTCGCGCCGCGCCTCACCGACGACGGGCTGCGCGCCGAGGCCCGCGCCCTCCGCGCTCGCCTCGCGCTCCCCACGGGCTCGCTCTACGCGCGCCTCGCGCCGCGCGACCCCTTCATGGCCTTCGCCGAGACCCTCTCGCGGCTCCGTCACCTCCAGGGAGACGCCCTCACGCTCCACGGTGGACGCTTCGTCGCGCGCGACGGACGTCACGCGATCATCCTCGCGGCCACGCGGCACCCGGCCTTCGACAGCGCGCGGCAGCGCCCGCTCCTCGCGGCGCTCGACCGACACTTCGCCGCGGTGAACACAGCCCACGGGGGGCGCCTCACGCTCCGTCAATCGGGCGCGCACCGCCTCGCGGTCACGGCCGAGGCGAAGGTGCGGCGCGACGCCACGCGCCTCTCGACGCTCTCGTCGCTCGGGGTGGTGCTGTTGTTCCTGGCGGTGTTCCGCTCGCTGCGCTCGCTCGCGCTGGCCTTCGCGCCGCTGCTCGGCGCGGTGCTCCTCGCGACGAGCGCGTGCCTCGCGCTGTACGGGTCGGTGCACGGTCTGACCCTGGGCTTCGGGAGCACCCTCCTCGGGGTGTGCGTCGACTACCCGGTGCACCTCCTGACGCGCCACGCGCTGCGCCGCGACGACGACGAAGACAGCCTCGGCGCGGTGTGGCCTTCGCTGCGCCTCGGCGCGCTCACCTCGGTGGCGGGCTTCGGCGCCCTCGCGTGGGCGGGCTTCCCTGGATTGCGTGAGATCGCGGTGTTCTCCTGCGTGGGTGTGGTGGGCGCGCTCCTCACGACGCGCTTCGTGGTGGCCCCGCTCCTCCCTCGCGCCCGCGGGGACGTCACCCTCCAGCGACGACTCGCCGACGCGCTGCACCGCGCGCTCGACGCGACCACGTCGCGACCGCGCGTCGCCTACGCGCTCCCGCTGGTGCTCGCGGCGTTCTCGCTGCTGGGCCTCGCGCGGCTACGCTGGGTCGACGACGCGCGCGCGCTCACGCGCCTCCAGCCCGCCCTCCTCGAAGAGGACGCCGCCGTGCGCGAGATGGTCTCCACCGTCGACCCGGGGCGCTTCGTCGTGGCGCGGGGTCGCGACATCGAGTCGGCGCTGCGCCTCAACGACACCGTGGCCCTCGCGCTGCGCGACGCCGCGCGCGCGAACGAGCTCCGTGACTCGCGCTCGCTCCACGACGCGCTGTGGAGCGCCGAGCTCCAGCGGGCGAACCGCGCGGCGCTCACCGCCGACGCGACGCTGCCTGAGAGGCTCGACCGTGCGTTCACGGCGGAGGGCTTCCGCCCGGGGGCCTTCGCGCCCTTCACCGAGTCTCTGCGCGAGGGCTCTCCGTCACCGCTCTCGTGGAGCGAGCTGCGCGCGTCTCCCCTAGGCGCTGCGCTCGACGGGTTTCGCCTCGACCTCGACGAGGGCCCGGCGCTGGTGACCTTGCTGTCGGGGGTGCGCGACGCGGGGGCGTTGCGACGTCGCTTCGCGCGCGTTGAGGGCGTCGACTACTTCGACCAGCGGGAGTTCCTGCGAGAGGCCTACGCGACGTGGAGGCGTCGCACGATGGCGGTGGTGACCCTTGGCCTCGGGGCGGTGCTCGCGATGATGGCGTGGCGCTACGGCGCGTCGCGGAGGCTGGTCGCGGCCTTCGCCCCGGCGCTCCTGGCGGGCCTCACCTCGCTCGCGCTCCTGGGGGCGCTCGGCGTCGAGGCGAACCTCCTGCACCTGTTGGGGCTGTTGCTGGTGCTGAGCATGGGCGCCGACTACGGGGTCTTCATGGCCGACGCGCGAGGGGAGCACGACGCGCGCGACACGCTGTTGAGCCTCGCGGTGGCCTGCGCGACGACGGTGCTGTCGTTCGGGCTGTTGGCGCTGTCGACCACGCCGGCGCTGCGCGCGGTGGGGCTGACGACCGCGGTGGGGATGGCGCTCTCGCTGGCGCTCTCGGTGGCGCTCGCGCCGCTGCACCGAGCGCCTCCCCCGCACTGAAGTGCGGGGCAGGCCCTACATTGAAGCCCGCGCTCCGCGCAGGCTCATCGCGGTTCCGTCCACCAGGGCTGGAGCGTGGGCGTGCAAATGCCATCGATGAGCCCTCGCCCCGCGAGGGCTTGAGCGTAGGGCCTGCCCCGTACTTCAGTGCGGGGTAGGCGAGCGGGTCGACCGTGACGCTCCGCTACGCCTTCTCTCGCATCAGCGTCCAGGTCTGTGAGGCGTTCGCGTTGGGGTCGAACAGGGGGTCGTTCGAGTACTGGTAGTGCCCCTGCCCGTCGGTGAAGACGTACTGGAAACTCGCGGGGTGCTTCGACTCGCCCGAGAGGTTGGCGTCGTCGTAGTAGGTGCGCTCTCCACCGATCAGGTCGTTCACCTGCTCGTAGCGCTCGCGCGGCGCGTCGCCCGGGGACGGCGGCGGAGGGGCCATCCGCGCGTTGAAGGCCTCCTGCGAGCGGGCCTGCGTCGCGTGCATGTGGTCCATCCACCGCTGGTGCTGCTGCATCGCCTGCTGGCGGTGCGCGAACTCGGCCATGACCGCGCCCTGGTACTGCGAGTTGAGCTGCTGCGCGACCTGCGCCGAGAGCTGCGTCCACCGCGGGTTCACCTGCACGCTCGCCACCGACCGCCAGAACCACGGGCGCAGCGCGTCGAGGCCGCCCCGCTCCGCGCGGAACGACGCGAGCCGCTCGAAGCCCCAGTTGATCTGCGTGGCTCCGCCGAGCGGGCCCGTGGTGGGGGACGTCCGCAGCACCTTCACCGCGACGAATTCTTCATCGACCCACGCGCCCTGGTCCTGGTAGGTGACGCGCGCGACGACGCCCTCGGGCTGACCGTCCCACGGGTCGAGCGAGAAGCGCTGCGCGAGGTCGGGCCCGTCGTGCACCGCCGTGACCTGGAGTCCCGGGAGCGAGCCTCGCACCCGCGGGAGGAGCCAGCGCGCCATGAGGTCGACAGCGGGCATGGGCGGGAGCGCGACCTGCCCGTTGCGGAAGGTGTCAGGCGCCACGAGGCCCACGTCGGGCACGACCCAGAAGAGCGAGAGCAGAGGCCAGAGCTCGATGGCGCGCGGTGAGCCCGGGTCGCGCAGCACACAACGGAGCGTGACGGGCTGAGCGGTGTGCTGGAGGTTCCAGGCGACCTCGCTCCAGGGGTGCCACCCCTCGGGGATCGCGAGGGCGTAGACGGGCATCCCCTGGTGCATGGGGTCGGTGACCGCGTAGCGCGCGCTGAGGTCCATGGCGGGTGAAGGGGTAAGGCGCGCGAGCGGCGACGTCGACGGCGGCCCCCGCCCCCATGATCGCCCCTGGCTATCAACACCATCTCGACCCGGTATTGGACCGATCACACGGTCGGCTGCACCTTCCCCTCCAGCTCGGGCACTCTGGGCTCGCCCGAAGGGCCTCCACGAAGGGAACGTCACGCCATGCAGACCCCCTCCCCCGACCTCCTCCGCGACCTCGACGTGGCCGTGCTCGGCGCGGGCACCGCGGGCCTGGCGGCCTACCGCGCCGCCGCCGCGCTCACC